>JAYVAZ010000143.1:0-2487 GCA_043750675.1 Pseudobdellovibrionaceae bacterium
GCATTAGCTATGTTATTACAAGCCCCTTTTAGACTTGCCGTAACGGAGCGCACTTGTTTAGTTGCTAACGGTAATGTTTTTTCTGCTCCGCTAGCTAAATCCTTCGCGTATTTAACTAGGTCAATGTCAGCCATAATCTTTTTGATTTCTGGTAAACCACAAAAAGCTTGAAACTTAGGAATACTTCTTTCGATTTGTGAAGTGTCGCCACTTCCTAACAATCCCCAACCGAATTCTGCTAGAACGGATCCCCAGTACACCGGACCTAATCCAATGATGTTGTCAGTTTTTTCTAAAACACTTAAAAGCTTTTTATGTTCTTCTGGAGTGTACTTCTTTTGTGGGCCTAAGAAGTTGAACATGGTGTCGTAATACCAACTCAACGTCATCAAGCCACCCATCGAGTAAGCGATAATCGATACCCGATCATTCGGTCCTAAATTAGGGATCTTTGCGTTTGGTCCAATGAAAAATTGACGATTTAAATCTTCGCCTATGAAATGCGGATCCCATGTTTTATTTTTTTCTATTAACTTTGAACCCACTGGATACGTCCAATTGTAAGTTCTCACTTCAATGGATGGATCAACCTTTTCTAAAACACCTTTAACGAACTCATGAAATTGTCCATAAGACTCAATGTTACCACGCACTCCATGTAAGGTAATGACGTGATGAATTCTTTTGGCTTGTGAATCAACAGCAGTTGAACTCGGTTCTCGAACTGTTTCACTGGTACACGCTGTAAAAACAAAAGCGCTAACCAAAATTAATAAGGTAACGATGCTTTTCATGGATCCTCCAATATAAATTAATATCTTATGATGTTAAATGTATCGGAGAATTTCGTCCCAACGTTAGGGTCTCTAAAAAGAACAAGACCAGACTTTGACTTTAGTCTGGCTGTCAAAGCTTCGAATTTTTGAAGTAATTATTTATATTAGAATAGGTCGGAAAAAGAAGCGAAAGTCATCAGGTACCACTGTAGGTCTTCATGTCGACCTAGAATTGGGTATGGTTCATTTTTGCCGATTTTAACTTTGTCTTCAAATCCTAGAATAAACCATAAGTTTTTGTGCACGTGGATTTCGGTAGTCGGGGCAATTTTTAAATAATCCACTTCCGGATCTTCGTTAAGGACCTGATCACTCATGTGATACCATTCGTGAACTAATCCGACATCTAAAGCGGGAGTAAAAACCGAATTCACTCTTTTGGCGACCGTCAGGTAATGATCCAAAGTGCCTAATTTATTAGTGCGTGCACTGATAAAAGTCTGACCGTTTTTTACTTGAACCTGGCGGTAGGCTTTTTGACTTTGAACGTAGTAATCAGGTTTTAGGTTGTAACCCACGTTCCAACCGTCTTGAAATTCTTTTTCGAAACGCGTCCATGACGACAATCGTGTTTGCATTCTTTTTTCTTTTGAAGAGTCACTTGTAGGTAAATAAAATTTGTAGTCGCCCCATAAAGTCCACTCACTTGGAGACTCCCAGATTTTATAGTTTGTATAAACCATGTGTAAATCTTGGCTCACTGTTTTCATTTCCTGGGTAACACCTTTATCATCATAACCGGCAGAATTAATTGCAATCGCTGGACGAATTGCAAATTTAGAGTCTTTTGATAATTTATAATTAAAAGACAGATACATGTAATTTGAAATACTTGGTGAACCTTTACTGATGTTATCTTGATTGGCGCTTGAAAAAGCGAAATAAGAAACGCGCCATTTACTGCGGCTCTGGCTTTGTTCTAGCAAACTGTAGGAGTTGGAGTTTGGTAAAGTCTCTGCGGCTACCGCACTGTTCGTCACCGCGGTTGCGGCACCGTCATCGCCACCATCTTTTAAGGTGGAAGCCAAAACATAACCGGGTTTCAATTCGGCTTTACCTAGAACTTCGGCATCGGGTTTTACCGTTTGATCTAGTTTTAAATCGGAAACTCGGACTACATTGGGAGCATTTGTTTCAGCCGCCAAAACATTGTCCGCAGACACGAATTGGAACGCTATAAAACTGAATAGATAAATTCCTACCTTGATCATAAACACTCCTTGAAAGCTACCGCATCAAGTTATGACAAATGCTTAAATAAACCGCAAGTCAGGAGTGTATTATTAGTTGCTATTCAGACTAATCGTGAATAAATTTTCACCGCCGGGCAACATGAAGGAATTGGTTGACTATGTAAAGGCGCGTCCCGGTGCTGTGAACTATTCAACCGGCGGTGCGGGCGGCGCCGCGCATTTGAATTTCGAGATGATGAATCACGCGTTCGGGCTGAGGTTTGTGCATGTGCCGTATAAAGGTATCGGCGCCGCGACCACGGCGGTGATGAGCGGCGAGGTGCAACTCTCCGGCGTGCCGGTGCCGGTTGCGTTGCCGCAAGTCAAGGCCGGTCGAGTTAAAGCCTACGCGATCACCAGCAAAAACCGCTTCGCGGGTGCGCCGGATGTACCGACAGTGGCAGAGGCAGGCTTCGCCG
>JAYVAZ010000144.1:0-9179 GCA_043750675.1 Pseudobdellovibrionaceae bacterium
GGTTCAAGCCGCTTCTGATACCGTAGGGGATAGAGAACGTGGTTATGTAGATAACGAGGTTCAACAATTAAAAAATGAAGTTCAACGTATTTCACAAACGACAAGATTTGGTACAACTAATCTATTGGATGGTAGCGGAGATAAATTTGATATCCAAGTTGGTATCAACAATGATGATTTCGCAGACAGAATTAGTTTTGATGCTTCGGTATTAAATGCAACATCAAGCGAGTTAGGAATTGCAAGTATCGACTATAATTCAAAAGATGGCGCAAAAGAAGCTTTGCAAATCGTAGACGATGCCCAGGCCAAAGTTGCAGGTTTCCGTTCCAATATTGGTGCCTTACAAAATCGTTTCCAATCAACGGTTGAAAATTTGGGTGTTCAGCACGAGAATTTGTCGTCTGCGAACTCACGAATTCGTGATACAGATGTGGCGCAAGCTTCGGCTGAAGCCGCTCGTAATAACATTCTTTTGCAGGCTTCTGCGAGTGTGTTATCGCAAGCTAATCAAATTCCATCATTAGCTCTTAAAATGATAGGTTAATTTAAAGAACGTAATTATATAAAATGGGTTAGCCCTTGGTAGTAAATTGGCAAACCCATTAGATGATTTAAAAAAAGAAGACCTCCTTCTTTATGTACCTACCTACCCAGAGAGATTAGGTTTTCTCTGGGGTACTTTCGGTTGGACATAATTGGGAGTTTTTACTTTTTGTAAATATCTGGACTCATGTTTTGTTACAAAAGTACCGATAGGGTCAACGTATGGATATAAAACAAGCTTTGAATTCAATTTTACCTTTGCAGTTAAGAGCAAAAAATAAAGTTGAAAAATCAATTAAGTCTGACTCTACTACAGATAGAGATGCCAACGGACAGCAGTCATTTGGTGGTGGACAACAGCATCCTCCTATGAGTGATGAGCAATTGAAAAAAGCTATGAAGCATTTAGAAGAATTAGCAGTTGTGAAAGAGCAGAATTTAACAGTCGAGCATTTACAGGTAGACTCGAAAAATTTTGTATTATTAAAAGATCCAACCGGTAAAGTTATAAGACGTATAAGCGAAGCTGAGCTTTGGACTTTACAGTACGTCAAGGAAACCGAAAAGGGTCAGCTTATCCGTAAACTAGCCTAGCAGTGTAGCCGCTTTGCCTCGCGAAGTACTACAGTCCTGTCAAATCACCAGACACCTTTCAAGACTAACGAATTAAGAAAAGCCCACGTCCAGAATGTATTATTGACTCACAGTTTTCGTAATTACTTTGCAATAATTAATGTAAGGAATACGACTTCGCTTTTCACAGTTCAGGAGGAACAGTGAGCATTCACATTACTGGCATGGCCTCCGGGTCACCGCCTAACATCGTTGAGCAACTGATGGAAGCCGAACGCATTCCTGTGAAGCAAATGGAAAATAAGAAATTAGAGCAAGAAGATAAATTAAAATTAATCACAGATCTTGAATCTAAAATTGGTGAAATCACAAAAAATTTAGGCGAACTGGTAGGAACAAAGGGTTTCACCAATAATAAATTTAATTCCGGAGATCCAAACATCGTAACCGGTACCGTTGACCCCGAAAATCCAGTGACCGGCACATGGCAGGTTGAAGTCATTCAATTAGCACAAAGACCTGGAGCTGTGTCGAATGGATTTCCCGATAGAGACACTACTCAGTTAGGGGTTGGTTACCTTAGATTTGGTACTGGCGATGAGATGAAAGAAGTTTACATTAACGGCACAAATAATACCTTGGATGGTGTGGTCAAACAGATCAATGCATCTAATGCGGGAATGAGAGCATCAGTCATCAATGATCGCAAGGACAAAGAAAATCCCTTTAAGTTAATGGTCACCGGATTAGCAACGGGCGAAGATAATCAGGTTTTGTTTCCAACGGTTTATTTGTTGGATGGCGACCAAGATATGTATTTCGATAATTCAAAGCCGGCGCAAAATGCCAAAGTCAAAGTAGATGGCTTTGAATTTGAAGTTCCCGAAAACACGGTAAAAGATGTTGTTCCTGGCGTAGTTCTGGACTTAAAACAGTCGGCGCCCGGCAGAGAAATTGCGATTACAGTTAAAGAAGATTTAGAAGTGATTAGCGGAAAGATTAAAAGTTTCATAGATGCATACAACGGAGTTTTGGGTTTCATCCAGGGCCAAGCAAAAATAACAAAAACCAAAGATGGCAAACAACAGCTGGGCCCGATGGGCGGCGACAGTATGTTGAGATCCATCGAATCCCGCCTTCGTGGAGTCATGCAAAACAGTGTTTTAGGAGTGCAATCCAGCATCACGCGAATGAACCAAATCGGAATCGAATTCAATCGAAATGGTACACTTAATTTTACCGCTGAGAAATTTAATACCGTCCTCCAAAAGGATCCTCAGTCGGTTGCGGCCTTTTTTCGCGGTGATGGATTTAATGTGGGATTCGTTCCGGTAGTTAAACGTGAAATCAGCAATCTATTGAATGGTACCTTTGGTCCTATTTCGAATCGAAAGAGAAGTGTTGAGGAAAAAGTAGACCGTTTGAATAAAAATATTGAGCGAAAAGAAGGCCAATTAGAAAAGAAGGAAGAGCAGCTACGAAAAAAGTTCGCAGACTTGGAAAGTACTATGTCTAAATTCCAAAGTCAGGGCGCTGCCGTTGCGGGAATGTCAGGACAAAAGAATGGTTAGTAAGAAAGTGTTAAAAATCAGGACTGTAAAGATTCGGTAAAAACACCGAGAAGTAAACTATGAAGAATGCATATCAGAAATATAAAGAAACCTCTATCCAAAGCGCAAGTAAGGAAAAATTACTTTTGATGATGTATGAAGGTGCCATTAAGTTTACAAAAAAAGCCGTGATTGCAATTGAACAAAAAAATATTGCTGAAAGATGTGTCAACATCGGCCGAGCTTACGACATAGTTATGGAACTGAATAATACTCTTGATCATAAAGTCGGTGGCGACGTGGCCAAGAATCTTGAACAACTTTATATGTTCATAACCGAACAGTATACAAAGTCAAATATCAGTGGAAGCCCGGAACCGTTGAAGGCTTCTTTAAGGATATTAGAAACCCTCTATGATGGATGGGTTCAAGCGGTAGAAAAATTGAAGAAAGACGAAACTGAAAAGTTAAATAAATAATTAAAACGTTTGTTCGCACCCTTGCGAACGGTACCATACGAAACTTGTCCAGGAGGGACTATGTTAAGAATCATCGACCTGATCAACCACAAAAACCATTTTCTAGAAAAATTCTATTCTCTAAATGAGTCGGAGTTGCTTAATTTTGTAAAAGGAAACTTTGATAATCTTGAAAAGTTTTATGCAACTCGAGAAAAAATCTTAGAAAATATTAGATACATCGATAATCAGATCGATATCAATAAAGTGGACGACACCGCCATTAATTTAGAAAACAGAAAGAGTCTTCGAGAAGCTCTAGCGATTAAAGACGAGTATGTTAATAGAATCTTAGCGCAAGACTTGGAAGTCCTTCAGTGCATAGAATATACGAAGTCCGCAATAATCCGCGAGCTGCAAGAAGTTCAGCACAACAAAAAGGCTGTTTCTAGTTACAAACTAAAAACCTTCGGTTCGAAACTCAGCGAAAAGGCTTAGTTCTACCCCTCCTTGTTTTTAGTCTTGTTTTGGTACCGAATTACTTATTGTTTCATTTAGTGCAGTCATCTCTTTGACTGCACTTTTTTTTTCAGTCAACAGACTGTCTCTCTGAAATCTATCAATAATGATATATTTGCTTTGATCTCCTAATTCCTCTGGCACCCTGATTGCTTTGTTTAGAAATTGTAATATTTAATTTGAGGAGCTTTCATGCAGCCAGATGTGTTAGGACAAAAGTCTACTTTCTTGAACCCCACTAAACCTGTTGTAACAACAGCCACGCAAAACAAACTGACATCAGATCAATACACCAAGTTTTTGAATGCAAAAATTTTGTGCCAAAATGACGAGTGGGCACTTGCACGTGTCCTTATCTATGATTTATTGAACCAATTGCCAAAGCATCCGGAGTTTCTTAATTTAATTGCTTCGCAGTCGAAACAATTAACCCAGTTGGAACAGTTGAAAATCTTTCAAGAGTTGGCATTGCAAAATCCAAATTTTGATACCAGTTATAATTTAGCACAGTTTTATTATACTAAAGGCGAAGATGATTTAGCTTTGGGACAATTTATGGACACCTTAAATTATGGTTCCGATGACATCATCAAAACATTCGAAGTTTACAAGTCTTTAGGAAATATTTATGTTCGTACAAAAAAATTCGAAAACGCCCAGAAGTGTTTTGAAAAGGCTTTGGTTCTTAATAAATACTCCGACGCCATTTCTATTAATATGGGAACCTTAGCGATTCAAAGAAACGATTTAAACAGTTCACTTTACTATTATCGTGAAGCTGTAAAGGTCAATCCTAGAAATGATAAAGCTTGGGTTGGTCTTGCGTTGTCACATCACCAGATGGGAGATTTCCATTTGGCGAAAGCCAATTTGGAAAATGCAATCGAAATTAATCCAGTCAATAAAACGGCATTAATTTTGTTGGCAAATTGGACCGTTCAAGACAAAACCTCATTATCCATTTGTGAACATTTGGAAAATTATCTTTCTTTAGTTGAAGAATTCGACAGCGAAATCAGTTTAATCTTGATTCAGATATTCTGCGAGAATGAACAATGGGCCATGGCAAAGTTGGAAATTGAACGTAATTTATTGTGGCACCCACTGAATGAAAACACTTTGGTTCTAGAAAGAGAAATACAAAAGTACTTATGAGTTTTGCACACGATTATCAACATTGGATTAAAGGTATCAATCTGAATTCACAATTAATTGTGGTATTGGGCATTGGTAATGGTGAACATCTTGTGGAATTACGTCGGCAATTCAAAGGCAAAATTTCAGCTGTGGACTTTACTATCGATTCGGCAGCCACACAGTTTGAATTAGAACAATCTAAAGTAGATGTAACCCTCATTCAAGATGTAACGGAAATTTACGAAAAAGATGTTTTCAAAGATGTCATTTTGAATTTTACTTCGGTTCATCAATTTGCACCGGTATGTTTTGGAAAAGAAGAGAAGGTTCTTCGTTTGAAACAAATTTTAACGGGTAAAGATTTTTACGCGTTTCTACGGCAAGCTGAAATTTTGAAGTTAAATAATCAACAAATAGATATAAAAGAGAAGGTGCAAGGACAAAATGTAGCCACACCGGTTCGGGAATTGGGGCATTGGCCACTGTTTTCTAACCAGGAAAGTGCATTGATTTGGTCAGCCATCAAGGAGGTGATCAAATGAAAATTCTTTGTCTTAGCTTCTTACGTTTAGGTGATATTTACATGCAGGCCCATATCATTAGGCAAATGCAGGCGGAATATCCGGACAGTGAAATTGACGTTGTTTGTTTTGAAGAATTTAAAGAAGCCCATCATGCCTTTACTGAAGTAAACCAGTGGTATTACATTTCGCGGACGGCCATTCAGAATTCTTTGATCAAGAATGAGCAAAGCATTTGGAATTCATTTAAAATTTTAAGGAATATCGCGACTCTGCTGAAGGTTAACCAGTATGACATGGTCTGCGACCTCAGCCATACGCAATTTAGTTACTTGTTTTTCTGTTTATTAAAACCCATAACTGAATATCGCAAACAGCATCGCGATGTTTATCTGGAAAACGATTTTAAAACGGTCAATACCGAACAGAAACATTGGGTAGAAGCATTTAAAGCCACTTTAGGTTTAAAGAACGAATTAAAAGTAACACAAAAGGTGTTTTCCTCGGTTAATGCCTTAGACTTTTCAGGTGAAATAGGAGCGACCAAATCTGTTGAACCAAAAAAAGTTTTATTACAATTGAATACCAGTGATACGAAGAAAAATTGGAATAAAACCGAATCAGCAAAACTAATTGCAGAATTGAATTCTTTTTTTGGTGAAGATAATGTTGATGTTCTCGCCAGCCCTTTTGAAGTGGATCATTACAGTGATTTCGTCCAAGAAAAACAAATTAAAGTATTGAGCCTGCCACAAGTTCAAGCTGGTCTTAGGAATTACGACTTGGTGGTCACTTTAGACACCAGTATTTCGCATTTGGCCGCCTTAAAATCAAATGTTCCTATTTTACTTATTAGTTTAGGTTCTTCCCGGTCTATAAAAACCGGTCCTTACCGCGAAGACACTTTTGTTTTGGAACCTACCGTTAGTTGCTACCCCTGCAATCATGCATCCCAATGTAGCCAAATGACCCACAGATGTTCGAAGGCAGTCGAAGCGACTGATGTATTACGTTCGATAAAATACATTCTTACCCAAGACTCTCGATCCCTTTCCCTATTGGTGCAAAACGAAAATGTCAGATTTATAAAACAAGAAGTTGAAAGAAAAACAGAGGCATTTATATGAAGGAAACCTTACAAACTGATCAACACTTGAAGCAGGTCCTAACTAGTTTAGAGAAGTCTTTAGAAAAGGCATTAGTCGCAACCGAGTTTAATCGGGAATCTTGCAAAATGAAGATTCTCTTTGAGCTTTTAAAAGAACAGGTAAAACATGAAGATACTAGTCATACAACTGGCCCGATTAGGTGATATTTTTATGACATGGCCGGTTCTTAAGGCCCTGTCAGAAAAATATCCTAAAGCCGAGATACATTTTTTAACTCGCGAAAAATTTAAGGAAGCCGCCGCCGGTTTGGATTTCATTAACCATCATATTCTAAATACAACTTCAATCCTTGGCCCTACCATTGATCATAAAATGAACATAAACGAATCGATAGCCGCTTTAGAGGCAAATTTAGATACTTTTAAAGATATACGCTTCGATCAAATAATTAATCTAAGTTTTTCGCCTGTTTCAAGTTACCTTACTTGGTATATTCATCAGTGTTATGGAACCGAAAGCTCGATAGTTCGTGGATATACTCGACACGATGATGGATTCTTAAATCTTCCTGACGATTCCAGTGCATTTTTTTATTCGCAAGTCGGCATTCAAAGAGATAACCGAATTCATGTGACTGACTTATTTGCCGAAGTGGCGGATGCGGTGCTAACGGAAGAACACTTCAATTTTAAAAAATCATTGGCCCTTAAAGAGCAAGTCACGATCCATATAGCCGCCAGCCAAAAGGAAAAGACTTTGACTTCAGATCAATGGCTGACCTTGGCCCAAGATCTTCTGAACGAGACTTCTTTTGATATCGTGTTGGTAGGTTCGGCAAGTGAATCTGATATTGCGACAGATATCATAGTTCGGTTAGCAGCGGCCAATGAGCCGGTTTTGAATCGAGTTAAAAATTTAGTTGGGAATATAAATCTTGACCAGCTAAAGGATGTAATAGAAGAAAGCCGTCTTTTGATCGGCGCTGATAGCTCTCCGATGCATATCGCTTCATTGGTCAATACGAAATGCTTAAATGTAAGTAGTGATTACGTTAATTTTTGGGAAACCGGACCTAGAGCATTGGGATCTTTTATTTATAAGACCTCATCATTGGCTGAGATTAATGTTCAAAAGTTAGTTAAACTTGTTCAGGCTTTAACCGAGAATGAAATCCTTGATGAGCAAGGGTTCCTAGCGGTAGGGGGCGTTCCCTATTATAAGTCAGCAACGACGGTCACAATTGCCGAAAGTAAGGATGAACAAAATATTCGTTGGGAATCTATTCGAGCAATTTATTTATCAGCGGAATTTCCTAAAGTTGAAGACAGTTTAATGGGGGAAGCCTTTATACGACTATTAGAGTGTAATGAAGTTATCCTTGAACAATTAAAGGGAATTACCAATAAAGAACAGGCAAAAAATCTTTCCGATGTGCTTAATCAAGGTGATCATATTTTAACTACTATTGCTAAATTGGTACCTGACGTAAAGCCCTATCTTAATTGGCTGGAAGCAGAAAAAATCAGAATTCCGCCATTGCAGTTCGAGCAGGTTTTGGAAAAAACGACTCGGGCGCATCAAACTTTCGAAAATTTAATCTTGTTACAGTTAGGAGTCAGTAATGAACACGCACAAGTTAACCCGTGAAGAAATTGAAAAGAACTTTCAAGGTTTAAAAAACCTAGGAGAATTGATTGAAGCGGTTCAAAGTGATTTAAATACCAAGGGTGAAGTGGTCTGCCAATTTACTGTTAACAATTTGAAGTTATTTGAAAATGACGAAGAAAAATTCAAAGGAATGCCGATATCAGAAATCAACGATTTAAGTATCGATTCCGAAAGACCCGATATGTTGTTGGTTAAGGTTTTGGAAAATTGGTCCGTTGAACTTCCTAAATTGATTGTCAAAGTTGATCAATTATCTCAGAAACTAAAATTGAACGGAGCCGACGGGCAATATACTTTGTTTGTGAATATTATTGATCACTGCCAATTCTTGGTTGAAAGTTTGATCTCGTTAGATAGTTTATGTCATCAGTTGGAATTGTTCGACCTAAATGCGTGGCAAACGAACAAGGTAAAGTTAACCGATGCGGTTCGGGAGGCTTTACTGGCATTTGAGAAAAAAGACCTTGTACTTCTGGCTGATGTCTTGGAGTATGAACTAGGTGATAGTCTGCAGTGCTGGGTAGATATGTTAAATCAGTTATTAACAAGCGTAAAAAACGAAGTAATTAAGGATGATTCTAGATTCAAAAATTTCCTTAGATCTTGAGAAAACCAAAGCCCTAGTTTTAGGGCAAAACCAAGAGCTTAACGAGCGCTTGTCGGTATTATTAACGGACAGAAATTTAGACGTCCTTTCCACCACGGACCCGATTCAGGCACTATCCTATATTGTGCAAAAGTCAGTTTCGGTATTATTTTTGTCTAATATTCAGTTGGCCAGTCATCAAAGTCTTCTAGAGCGCGTAAAGGACATCAGTCCTTTTGTTGAAATTGTGTTGGTCATTTTTGAGCAAGACGTTGAATATATAAAACCGCAAAACAAAAAAAACAAAATACATCGTTTTCTAATTTGGAAAGATGAAATTTCAGTTATGCAGAATAATATTGATTTTGTTTTGTCGGATCTGCTGCAAACCTTTAAGTTGAATCAGCTGCTGAAAATCGCCTCTAAACAATCAAAAGAATTACACGATTTTCAAGTTAGCATCGAAGAAAAAATTATTAGCCGGACTAAACATTTGGAAAAGGCTAAACAGC
>JAYVAZ010000145.1:0-2446 GCA_043750675.1 Pseudobdellovibrionaceae bacterium
TGGATAAATTTGTTCTAAACGAACCAGGGCTGTTCTTTCATTTTTCTGTTTTTCTTTTTCTTCGAGAAGTTCGTAATAAACTTTTCCAGAACACAATGCTAAAGTTTCTACTTTTTTAGGATCAGAAGTCACATCAGGAATAACTTCTTGGAAATGACCTAAGGCAAGATCTTCAATTTTAGAAACAGCTCTAGGATGTCGTAACAATGATTTTGGTGACATGATAATCAAAGGTTTTCTAAATTTACGACGAGTTTGGCGACGTAAGGCGTGGAAAATTTGCGCTGGTGTAGTCAGGTTACAAACTTGGGCATTATAAGAAGCACACATTTGTAAAAATCTTTCCATTCTGGCGCTGGAATGCTCGGGACCCTGGCCTTCGTACCCATGCGGAAGTCAAAGTACTAATCCGTTCATTTCTTGCCACTCGGATTCGCCGCTCATTAAAAATTGATCAATAATAATTTGAGCACCGTTTGAGAAATCTCCAAACTGCGCTTCCCAAATAGTTAAAAAAGTAGGATCACAAATCGCATTTCCATACTCAAATCCTAGTACTCCATATTCTGAAAGAATTGAATCGTAAACACAGAATTCTACTTTGTCGCCATTCACATTATCCAAGGCGAAAAAAGATTCATTGGTCTTAGTATCGTATAGACCGGCATGACGATGGGTGAATGTTCCGCGCACACAATCCTGACCCGTTAGGCGAACCGAAGTTCCTTCTTGCAGTAGACTTCCGTAGGCTAATAATTCTGCGGTTCCCCAATCCAGGAGTTCTTTGCCCTCACTCATTGCCTTACGTGATTCCAAAAGTTTGACTAATTTAGGATGAGGACTAAATCCTTGCGGAACTTCTCCCATCATCTTACCAATCGATTTTAAAACCTTAATATCTACTTGCGTATCTACGATTTGGTCGAAGTCTTCGCCTTTTCCTTTGCGTAAACCTTTCCATAATCCTTCGAATTCGAAAGGCTTAATTTTAGGTGGGTTTTGTTTGGTGTGTTCATATACTTTTTGAAGATTATCCATTTTTTCAGTATATAAAGTATCGTAAAATTCTTGCGTAATCGAACCTTCACGAATCAATCGTTTTCCATAGATTTCCCGTACTGTCGGTTGCTTTTTGATAAGATCATACATTAAGGGTTGCGTGTACGCAGGCTCGTCACCTTCATTGTGACCAAAACGTCGATAACAAATCATATTAACTACGATATCGTTACCCCATTCTTGCCGGTATCGAATCGCGATTTCCATGGCTCGAACGCAGGCTTCCACGTCATCACCATTTACATGTAATACGGGTGTTGCGATTACTTTCGAGATATCGGAACAGTAATGCGAACTTCGACTGTTTTCCGGGTTAGTTGTGAAACCAATTTGATTATCTACTCCGATGTGAATTGTTCCCCCAACGGTGTAACCTTTAACGTTGGCCATTTGAAAAGTTTCGGCAACTACGCCTTGGCCGGCAAATGCCGCATCACCATGGATTAATACTGGAACTACTTTTTTTCTATTTTTTGTATCTAGTCTTCTTCTTTGTGCCGCGCGCGCCATACCTAGTACGACCGGATTTACGGCTTCTAAATGACTAGGATTAAAAGCCAGTGTTACCGCTACTTTCCCAGTCGCTGTTTGTTTTTCGGCGTGATAACCTAAATGGTATTTTACGTCGCCATCAAAATCATCAATAGGAACTGCTGTTTCAGTGGGGCCATTAAAGTCACCGAAAATATATTCCAAGGCTTTACCCATAAAATTAGCTAATACGTTCACTCGTCCCCGGTGGGCCATTCCGATCATCACTTCTTCAACGCCTAAAGGACTTCCGCGTGTCACCAACGTTTCTAACATTGGCATCATAGAGTCGCCACCTTCGATAGAAAAGCGTTTCGTTCCCACATATCTAGTATGAATAAATCGTTCCAGACTTTCAGCGCGGGTAATTGAATTGAAAACATTTTTCTTTTCTTCTAAGGGAAGAGTGAAAGGTTTGGTCTGTTCAAATTCTTTAATAAACCAGTTGCGAACTTCCGGAAGCGCTTCTGCGCATTGTACGGTTAAAGTACCACAGTACGATTGTCGAAGATGTTGAATGATTTCTTTTAATGGTGAACCTGGTTTGCCAATAATTTTTCCAATTTGAAATTTTTGATCTAAATCAGAATCTTTCAAATTAAAACGTGCCAAGGCCAATTGATCCGAAGGTGAAGGAGTATTTGTTAATGGGTCCAAATGCGCCTCGAAATGGCCATAATTTCGGTAAGCACTTATCAAGTGATAGACATCGAGTTCTTTTTCAGAAAGTCCAAACGAACTGTCCTGCGCAAACTCAACTCCATCAAAAAAATTTTTCCATTCAGGAGCCACATCAGAGGCATTGGTTTTGTATTGTTGGTACATTTGTTCGATGTACTCTAGGTTGCCTCGGTTG
>JAYVAZ010000146.1:0-5001 GCA_043750675.1 Pseudobdellovibrionaceae bacterium
TTTGGTTACGTAAAACTGGCCACATTTTTGTGCAGCTTCTAAAACTGGCTCAATCGCTTGTTTTTTCGTACCTACGAAAATCAAACGACCACCCTCAGAAGCGATTTTTTTAACAAATTCCGCTGCTTTGTTGGCGCGTACTACGGTCTTTTGAAGGTCAATAATATGAATGCCTCCGCGAGCCGTGTAAACATAGGGTTTCATTTTTGGGTTCCAACGTTGCGTTTGATGTCCGAAGTGGACGCCCGCATCTAACATTTCTTTCATGGTCACTTGTGCCATGGTATCTCCTTATCTGGTTATGCCTCCTTTTTGACAGTGACTCGATCGAGTATCGAGTAAGCTACCCTCCGCTATTTTGCCGTATGCTACTTTAGGGGGGACCAGTTGATATCAAAAAGTGCGTATTAGTTGGTAGGGTTTAACACCCTGCCCTGACTGAGGTCAAAGAAAAAGCGACGATTTCATAGGGTAAATAGGGGGTTATCGAGAAAACGGATCGTATCCGCCGACATTTCTTAAATTCTCTAGGAATTTAATCAGTTTTTCCTGATTAAGGCTGGTTAGATGATTAAACTTCAAACCAATCATTTTATGTTGGTTACGGTGGCCTTCGATATTGGCTATCCATTGCACAGTGCAACTGACCATACCCAAATCAGGAGCATGGCTAAATTGAATAAAAACTTGGGCTCCCGATTTAAGGTCGATAGGGAAAATTTCAAAACCGGCCCCACCGGGACTTAAATTACGAATCACTGCCTTAGAAATAAGCTTTTCCTGGGTATCATAGATAGCGGCAGAACCTGAAAGGCTTTGGCGATCCATAGCGCGATTTTCTTGGCGCTTTTGTTCCTTCGCTTGCAAATCAACTGGCTTAAGATTCTGAATGTCTTCTAAAAGAGCCTCAAACGGATTAGATTCATTGCCTTTTTTTTGATCTGCCATATTTACTCCAAAGCGGTTAGTAAAAGAATATAACGACCTTCAAAAAGAGTCATTCATTTGGGGACATTAAGGTTGAAACCGGACCTCAACTTTTGGGTCTTTTTCTTTAGGTGACTTTTGTTTAAGCCAATTAAACACAAACTCTCTGGCTTGTTGTTTAGCACGGTCTAAAACCAATTCTTTATTTTTTTCAGCCCGTTCGTTAAGAAGGGGTGTAATTTCCTTTTGCAATTTGGACATGACTTCGGCCTCGTCACGAAACAAACTGCCTTTTTTAATGATAAATTCGGTCTGAGAAATATCAGCGGCAGGTGGATCGAACTCTAGGGGCGGCGGAGTCACAACTAAAATATCTTGGTCCAAAGCAAAACTCCAAGGCTTTTTGAAATCAAAAAAATAGTGAAAACTGACCGGGGCTGAAATACTGACAACGACATCAGGAAGTTTGATTCGATCAAAAAGAGTCGAAGCGGTAGAGGTTCTTTCGAAGACTTCCATCTGAGTGAGTTCGGCAACGGTTAAATGCTGTAGACCCCTAATTTCAGTCGCAAAACTGTGGAACTCGGTAGTTATATTTTCTTTAACCATTGCTTTAATGCCCATAGAATCTCGGGCAAAGCGATTAAAAATTAAAGCGAAGCCTAAAACAACAATAAACATTATAAAAAAAACTATCTTAGTCATAGGTAAAGTTTAATTCCCATTTTTAAGGTTATGTATTAAAAGTTTGTATGTTTATATTAAGGACAAAACAAGCAAAATGAATAATGAAGTGCAAACTCCCCAAGCAGAAAAAGTTTTAATGCAAATTATCAAAGCCCAGCCTGGTGATCAATTTGAACTAAATGAATTAGTGAATTCGGCCTATAGAGGCGAAAGCAGCAAAAGAGGTTGGACAACGGAAGCTGATCTTCTAGACGGGCAAAGATCTGACCCGGTCGGTTTGGAAAAAGATATTTTAGATCCAAACACTCAGATATTTAAAGCAGTGGTGAATAATGAAATTACCGCCTGTGTAAAACTACAAAAAAAAGACGACTACTTGTTTTTAAGTATGTTAACAAGCAAACCAAATCTACAAAACCAAGGTATTGGAAAAACTTTATTATCTTTCTGCGAAAAATATGCGATCGAAAATAATAACCGGAAAATTCGAATGTTTGTTATTTCTATTAGAACCGAATTAATTAGTTGGTACATTTCTAAGGGTTATCAACCTACCGGCGAAACCGAACCCTTTCCTTATGGTGATGAACGGTTTGGAATACCTAAAAGGTCCGATCTGGAATTTTTAATTTTAGAAAAAAAATTAACCGAATCAATTTAAGATTATTAACGACTAAGAATTTGTTGCCTCAGGCACTTCTTCATTTATTTGAAGATCCAATCCCAACGGATTACATCCCAAAGCAGCGGTCAGCAGCTGGGACTGTAGTAAACAACCTAATACATTTCTTTGCTGATGCGCCTGTGGGGAACCAATCCAAAGATTATCCAACCCACATAAATTAAGATTTGCATTGATCTTAAGATCAGATCCCGAGAAAGCTTCATTGACGATAATTCTTTCGAATTTCAATTTATCAAAAGCAATCGGGTAAGCCCTTTTGATTTGCTTTTTTATTTTCTTTAAACTGGCACCGATAATTTCAGAATCCTCAATATCTTCCTGATTTAAAAAAGTCGCCCACTGCGAATATTGAACTGCTTCATCAGAAAGAGTCGTCGAAGAAAAAAACTGTCCTACGCAGGGACCCATTTCGTCATCAGTAGTTCCGTTTAATAAATGTAAACTTAAATTTTCAGAAATTTGATCTCCATGTAAGAAATCAATTCCAACCGAAGCACCAAATATACTTTTGGTTTTTCGACCAAAATTAAAATCAGTTGGCATTAGCGCTTTTAAATACTTCGGTGGACCACAATAAATAAAATTTAAGGCATTGATATTTTTTTGGCCGTTAATAATACATTGAGAAATTTTTTCTTCGGTCTTTACAAATTTAGTCACTTGCGAACGTGGTAAAAAATCTCCAGTAAAATTATTAAATAACATTTGAACCCATTCGTGCGGCTCCAAATTTAGTTTAATTCTTTTCGTGCTTAAGAAATATGAAAACTCTTCGTAGAAATTCGGATGTGATTCGCCAAAACCTACGAACGATTTTAAACCACCATTTTCAAAGGTGTAAATCGGATTATCTTCGAACGTAGGATTCAAATGGTTCATCAAAAGCATTTCCAAATAGGCAATCGCTTGTTGAGCATTATTAGTTTCGGGAAAAAACCGAAGCCCGTTATTAACCATTCCCACAGGAGTCTGGATAGATTTGTTAGTTCCACCAAAAGATTCATTTTGTTCGATAAGAATAATATTCGAGGTTACCTTGTTTAGTGCATTTGCTGCCAATAAACCCGATAAACCAGATCCGATAATTGCGTAGTCATAAACATGAGAAGATTTTTTATTCGTTTGCATAGTTATGATTTCTGCAAACACAGACGATATTGGCAACTACTTTGATGATTGACGTCGAGCAAGATTAACCAAGCTGCTTAAAAACCGGCGAGTAGGGCGTTTTAACAGGGGATATTTGTCTAAAAGCGCAGCATAAAAAGGGGAAAATTTGTAATACAGATACACGAAACCTTTTCCGCTTGCGGTATTTAGCAGTTTCTGATCTCTGAAATCCTGAAGAAAACGAATTTCGTCGACATAAGGCGTATTGAAGGCGGCTGAGGCAATAAAACAACGTCCTTTGGAATCTGAAGCAGACTTCAAAAAACTTTTTACCACCGCTGGATTTTTTGCGCTTTTTTCAAAGGCCTCAGCTTTTCTTAAAATGTCAGGGTAAATGGGAGTGAACCGCAAAAACTGCGCTAATTTATTCGCAGCATTTCTTTGTCGATCGCCATACCGCGAGCTTGTGTCGTAAATTCGCAGTAGATCCCAGTAAACGCTGGCAACAACAGTTAATTCCTGCGTTCTTGCAGAGTCTTTAAAATGCTCGGCGTTCAGTTCTCCGGACTTAACATCAAATACCACTTCCAAAACTTTTATGTATTTTTCATAAGCGACCGCAGCATCAGAAAACATTTTATCATTCATGTACTGACGAGCTTTTTTGATTAGGTTAACTCGGCTTTTCCATAAAACCAGTTTCTTCTGTTCCTTTGCTTTTTCACGCGCCAAAAGAACACTGCCACGTGCAACTGATCCGGCTAATTCTGCAAAACAGCTACCGCAAACTTTATCCGGAAAAGAATCACCTTTTCCAGCTTCTTTTAATTTAACAATGAGACCCGCATCTAAGCCTTGAAATTCCTCAGAACTTTTCCCACATCTTGCACAATTTTCAGCCATGGAACTATTGTCCTAGAGAAGGTTGATTGGGTCAACATCCACAATAATTCTTATAGAGGGTGGGACCCAGGTCTGATCGGAAAGAAGTTGCCGGTAAAATTGATGTAGTGCTTTTATCGAGGGGCTTTTTATCAAACTATGATAGCGATACTGATTTCTAATTTTTGAAAGTGGAGCAACGGCGGGACCTAAAACTTCAATTAACGCGTAATTAGTATTTCGCGCTTTTAATTGCTGAGCTCTATTGGATAAAAGTCTTGAAGCTTCGATGACTTTATCAAGTCTAGGTCCTTGAATTCGAACGGCGAGAAGTTTTCCTTTGGGGGGATATAAGAGCTGTTCCCGATGTAATAGCTCTTCTGCGGCAAACGATTCGAAATCATTTTTCAAGGCAAATTCAATACTAGGATGTTGAGGGTTGTAGGTTTGAATTATAACCTGACCTTTTTCATTTTCATTTTGAACATGGCGTCCGGCGCGCCCACTGACCTGAGTTAACAATTGAAAACTTCTTTCGGTCGCTCGGAAGTCCGGTAGGTTAAATGCTACATCAGCCAGAATTATACCGACCAGATTTAAATTTTTAAAATCCAAACCCTTTGCAATCATCTGGGTACCGATCAAAATATCAATTTTATGTGTTTCCATATCATTGATAAGTTCTTCTAGTTCAGCCCGACTGGAAATTT
>JAYVAZ010000147.1:0-4035 GCA_043750675.1 Pseudobdellovibrionaceae bacterium
AAGAAATTCAACAGCAATACGACGAAGGTTTAATTACTGACGGTGAGCGCTACAATAAAGTTGTGGATATCTGGGCTCAGACTTCAGATAAAGTTGCCAAAGAGATGATGGGTCAGATCGAAAAGCAAAAATTTATCGTGGACGGAAAAGAAATTACCGGTCCATCTTTCAACCCAATCTACATCATGGCCGACTCCGGAGCGCGAGGATCATTCAATCAGCTGCGTCAGCTTGGTGGAATGCGTGGTCTGATGGCTAAACCATCGGGCGAAATTATCGAAACACCGATCACGGCAAATTTCCGTGAAGGTTTAACGGTTCTTCAATACTTCATCTCTACTCACGGTGCTCGTAAGGGTCTGGCAGATACCGCTTTAAAAACAGCGAATTCTGGATATTTGACTCGTCGTTTAGTGGACGTAGCGCAAGATGTGATCATCAGTGAAAACGATTGCGGTACTAAAGATGGTTTGGATATCACTCCGGTATTTGAAGGCGGCGAAATTATTCTAAACATTGGTGATCGTATTTTAGGTCGCGTGACATTATATGATGTTGTTGATCCGATTACTCAAAACGTTTTAGTCAGAGCTAATGAAGAATTCCAAGAGTCGCATGTAATTAAAGTGGAAGCGGTAGGTATCGAAAAGGTAACTATTCGTTCGGCTTTAACTTGTAAAACTCGTCGTGGCGTTTGCGTAAAATGTTACGGTCGTGACTTAGCTCGCGGTATTACTGCGAACATGGGTGAAACGGTTGGAATTATTGCTGCTCAGTCTATCGGTGAACCGGGAACTCAGTTAACAATGAGAACGTTCCACTTAGGTGGTGCGGCGTCTCGTGCGGTTGAACAATCCGTTCATACAACTAGACATGATGGAACATTAAAGATGTTGAATTCTCACTTTGTATTAAACAAAGCGGGCAAACCAACAATACTGAATCGTAATAGTGAGGCTTTAATTATCGATAATACTGGTCGGGAGCGCGAGCGTTTCAAATTAGTTTACGGTTCTACTTTGAATTTCAAAGATGGAGATAGCGTAACTAAGGGTGCAACTATCGCTGAGTGGGATCCGTATTCTAATCCGATCATTTCAGAGATTTCTGCAAGGGTTCAATTCCAAGATATGGAAGACGGTGGAACTGTAACTGAACAAGTCGATCCAGTAACTGGATTTGCTACTAAAGTTATTTCTGAATCTAAATCTTCAGATATTAAACCAACTATCCTATTGTTGAATGAGGCTGGTCAGGTACAAAATCTTCCTGGTAAAGATATTCCGGCTAGATACTTGTTACCTGTTGGCGCACAACTACTTGTGACTGATGGTCAGGAGATCAACGCTGGTGATACTGTTGCGAAGATCCATAGAGAAACTTCTAAAACACGTGATATCACGGGTGGTCTACCTCGAGTTGCTGAATTATTTGAAGCTCGTAAACCAAAAGAAGCCGCTATCATTTCTGAAATTGATGGTTATGTAACTTTCGGTAAAGATTTAAAAGGTAAACAACGTGTTATCGTTACGCCAGAAATTGGCGAACAACGTGAATACTTAATTCCAAAAGGTAAACACGTAGCGGTTCGAGAGGGTGAATTCGTTAAAGCCGGTGAGTCTTTAATGGATGGACCAACTAATCCGCATGACGTGTTAGCTGTATTGGGTGAAAAAGCTTTGGCTAGCTATTTATTGAACGAAATTCAGGAAGTTTATCGACTTCAGGGTGTGGGTATCAATGATAAGCACATCGAAGTTATCGTTCGTCAGATGTTGCGTAAAGTACAAGTTGTTGAAGCTGGAGACACTCGTTTCTTAGCTGGTGAACAGGTTGAAAAATACTCTTACGAAGCAGAAAATGACCGCATAACTAAAGAGGGTGGCCAAAACTCAACTAGCGAACCATTATTACTTGGTATCACTAAAGTTTCATTAAGTACCGATAGCTGGATTTCTGCGGCTTCATTCCAAGAGACTACTAAAGTTCTTACGGATGCGGCGATTAATTCTAGAATCGATAACTTACGTGGATTAAAAGAAAATATTATTATGGGTCGATTGATTCCTGCAGGTACTGGTTTGACGTCTTATAAACGTTGGAAAGTAGCTGTAGTAGACGAAGATATGCCGGTAACGACAAGTTCGTTGCCAGCCATAACGGCGTCTCCGGCGACTTAGTTCAAATTTTGAACTAACGCTGATTTCCCCCTCTGAATGAGCCCGGACGGGGAAAAATCAAGAAATCCTAAAAAGCCCATCAAAAAAGATGGGCTTTTTTATTGACCAAAGACGTTAAACCAAGCTACTTTGCCCGTCTTGGTAATTGAGTAATCCATTAAAACTTCGATGAAAAGAGAAGCTTTGGGTGAAGCAATTAGGGCAAAGCTATTTTTTTAATAACTAAAAAAATGAGCTTCAGTAGCAAAGAAAGAGGTGCAAATGCCAACAATTAACCAGCTAATCCGACGTGAGCGTACGGTTCAAAAGAACCAAACTAAATCACCAGCGTTACAAGCCTGTCCACAAAGACGTGGTGTTTGTACTCGTGTATATACAACAACTCCAAAAAAACCTAACTCGGCTTTAAGAAAAGTAGCTCGTGTTCGTTTATCAAACGGATATGAAGTCACTTCTTACATTCCTGGTGTCGGTCATAACTTACAAGAGCATAGCGTTGTTCTTATTCGTGGTGGTCGTGTTAAGGATTTACCGGGTGTGAGATATCACATCGTCCGCGGTGTTCTTGACTTACAGGGTGTTAATGGTCGTCTTCGTGCTCGTTCAAAATACGGCGCTAAAAGACCTAAGAAATAATTGAGAGAGGTTAATCATGTCTAGACGTAAAAAGAATTATAAAAGAGAAATTATTCCTGATCCAATTTACAAAGATGTCGTAGTTGCTAAGTTCATCAATAAAATGATGGAACAAGGTAAAAAAGGCGTTGCGCAGAAATTATTTTACGGAGCTCTTGATGAGTTAAAAGGTAAAGTAGCGGGCGAAGAACCTTTAGCAGTTATGAAGAAAGCTTTGGAAAACGCAAAGCCTGCTTTAGAAGTTCGTTCACGCCGTGTCGGCGGAGCCACTTACCAAGTTCCTGTTGATGTAAGACCATCAAGAAGACTTGCATTAGCTATGCGTTGGTTAATTGCTTATTCACGTGAACGTGGAGAAAAAGATTATTCAAAGCGTTTAGCTGCAGAGCTTTTGGATGCTTTTAATAACCGTGGTAACGCAATTAAAAAACGTGAAGATGTTCACAAAATGGCAGAAGCTAATAAAGCTTTCTCGCATTACAACTGGTAATCTAAGTAATATTTCAGAGGGTCTTGCTGCATGAGTTATATGGATCCCCAAAGTATAGATGAATTAAAGTTCACTAGAAATTTTGGGATTATGGCTCACATCGATGCCGGCAAGACCACTACAACCGAACGAATCCTTTATTTCTCAGGTAAAAATCATAAAATTGGCGAGGTTCATGATGGCGATGCCACCATGGACTGGATGGAGCAAGAGCAAGAGCGTGGTATTACTATCACAGCTGCGGCTACGACTTTGTCATGGGCGGAACATCGAATTAATATCATCGATACCCCTGGGCACGTTGATTTCACGATTGAAGTCGAGCGCAGCATGCGCGTGCTGGACGGTGCCTGCATGGTGTATTGCGCCGTGGGCGGTGTGCAGCCGCAGTCGGAAACCGTCTGGCGCCAAGCCAACAAGTACAAGGTGCCGCGCCTCGCGTTCGTCAACAAGATGGACCGCACCGGCGCGAATTTCGACAGCGTCTTCCACGAGGTGAAGGACAAGCTCGGTGCAAACGCCGTGCGCATTCTCATTCCGATTGGCGCCGAAGACCACCTCATCGGCCAGATAGACGTGGTGAATCAAAAGGCCGTCTATTTCTCCGACGACGACAAGTATGGCTCCACCTACACGGTGAGAGAACTCGAAGGTGATCTCATAGCACTCTGTAAACAGGCTCACGACGAACTCGTCAACGCCGTCGCAGACGTGGATGACCTCGTGGCT
>JAYVAZ010000148.1:0-1992 GCA_043750675.1 Pseudobdellovibrionaceae bacterium
GGTAGTTTGGCTTTAATAATGGTGGCGATTTCTGGGAATAACTCCATTACATCGGCATCTTGATTACCCACATAAGTTCCAGCCTTGGCATTTTCCACAGGGATTGCGTTTTCGACTCCACCCTTTTCGTAATCAGTACCAGAAGTTGCTGCGGTACCTTCGTTACTTTCCGCCGCCAGAATTTCTGGAATGGTCGCCTCTGGTGCCTCTGCTTCAGCAACTATTTGCACTGGGATGGGTTCAATTACTGCGGTCGTTGTGGGTGAAACCGTTTGGGCAGTTGCGGTCAGTGTCGGCGTCATCGGTGTTTTGATTGGTGTAGCATTGCCTATTACATATTGGTCATGAATAAAAGTCTCTTTGCCTGACAAATAATAGAAGTCGAAAAAACCTTGGGTACATGATACCTGGTTACCAGTTTCATTTAAGTTCAAACAAGTCAGCTTTGATTTGATCGTTTTATCTTCACTAGTAAATAAAAACTCGTTCTTCTTTTCAGTCTTGGAGAAGCCTTTTAATTTTACCAATTTCGGTTCATTATTAAGGCTAACTTTAGCTTCTAATTCAAAACTTTTATCGTTTGCCATAGGAGATAGTTCTGCATTTGAAACCGAAAATTTCTTTTTATTATAGCTAATATGATCCTTGAAAATAACGGCTTTAGAAGGATCCACTTCGGCCATAGGTTCGTATTTAACCGGTAAATTATCGGTCTGAAAATGCGAATTACAAGCAGTCAAAACCATCGCTAAAACTAAACCTAATAGTACGGCAGATAGACCGCCTAACAAGTTTACATCAGAACCTTTTACGGCTCTAAAAAAGAGTGGTCGGATTCTATATAAAAGAATAGAAGCGAGGCTAGAGACTATAAATGAGTATATTCGAGTAATACGTTCCATACTTGGCTAATAGTGCAGTTCGAGGGCCAAGACATTTGGCGAAAGAATCGCGAACGAAAGCGCATTTGGTCCCCTGTAAAAAAGATAGTTAGTGTTTTCATCTTTAAAAAGGCCCACTTGGATCTTTACCGCGCATCTAAATTGCAAAGAATTAACTGTGTATGAAAGCAATAGTCTTAGTAATTCTCTTTTTAACGACTCCTTTTGTCGGCAACGCTAGCAGTACTAGCTGTGAACAAGTACATATTAAGGGTTTAGCCGAACCTAGCAATTACGACCTAAGAACTCTCAGTTTTGAATTCTTTGAAATTCTAGATAGAAAACCAATAGAAGGTGGATTTCAGTATTCCATTGGCATTAGAGCATCTAATCCGCAAACACCCGCCCCGCAAAGGGGAAAAATCCAACAGTTCCTTTCCGATCTTCCGCAGTTCGCCCTTCGTTATGGCTTTGAAATTGGGAAAGATCGTATTTGGTTTTTGGACGAAAACGCAATTAACTTGCGAATCTTAAAGCTTAGAAAAGCAAAAGACCCGGCCGCTTCCCATTTTACTGTTAAGTATGATAATTCTGGTCGCCTTCTTACGGTAAAAGAATATGTTGCGTATTTACTAAAGGGGCAGTTTCCGCTATCCCTTAAAGGGAAAGATCCTCTGGCTGGTGATCTGTTTACTCATGATACAAACACACATTTAGTCGCATTTCTTACCATGCCTTTATCTGTAAAAAATTGGATGATACAAAGATTGAAAGATCGATTAGAACTTCTTGAATTTGCCGAAAAAACTGGTTCGCAGACCCTAATTGATTTTGCGAGTAAGCAATTAGAACGTGAAGTGAAGCACATTGATTCCTTCACAGCGAATATGAGTCTATCAAGAACAAATCGTATTGATGAATTTCTTGGACATGACGTTTTTCAGGCTACCGCCAATTATATTTTTGGCGGGATGGGTGGACTCGTTCCGGAAAGCTATCAAGCCGTCCTTAGAAAGGCCGCGTCCCGAAAGTGGTAGAAATTAAAAAGGGAGTACTCCAGAATGGTTTAATTACAAGCTAAACCATTAAAACAAAAGGAGAACTCCCCCAT
>JAYVAZ010000149.1:0-4803 GCA_043750675.1 Pseudobdellovibrionaceae bacterium
TTTGCGCCCCAACACTGAAGCGATTAATTCCCGCTGAAAAATAATCTTTCATTTTTTCTTTATTTAATGTTGCGGGATTGATTTCAAGAGTCATTTCAGTTTCTGGACTAGTTTTAAATCCTAGCTTTGCAAAAAGCTCGACCAGGGATAAAATAAGGCTCGAAGGAATCAGACTGGGAGTGCCCCCACCAAAATAAATGGTATCTAACTGTTTAGTCGGTGCTAGATGGGCCTTGGAAATGATTTCTTGTTTAAGAACTTCAATGTATTCGTGTGGTGGTAAAATTTTTGTCTGCTCGTAAGTAGCAAAATCACAATAACCGCATCTTTGAATACAATAAGGAATATGAACGTAAACACCAAACATAAGAGAAACCTAAATGAAGATTAAAAAATTACAATTAAAAAATGGATTAAAAGTTATCTTAAATCACAGCACAAAGGCTCCGGTAGTGAATATGCAGACTTGGGTAAGAACCGGAAGTGCAGACGAAAGAAAAACCGAAGAAGGAATCAGTCATTTTATCGAACATCTCGTATTTAAAGGCAGTCAGCACTTTAAAGTCGGCGAAATAGCAAAAGTAATCGAATCTTCAGGTGGAGAACTCAATGCCTACACCTCTTTCGACGAGACCGTTTTTTATATTACTATTTCTAAAGAATTTATGGAAACCGGCTTTAATGCCCTTAGCCAGATGATGGGCTTTCCGATCTTTGAAAAAGCCGAAGTTGATAACGAACGCGAAGTCGTCATCGAGGAGATTCGTCGAGGCAAAGATAGCCTTTCTCGTAGGGCCAGCCAATTGATGTTTTCAACCGCCTTTAAAAAACATCCTTATGGTATCCCCGTGATCGGTTTCGAAAAAAATATTAAGGAAATGTCCGTTCAAAAAATTAAAAAATTCTATCAAGATCGATATTCACCAAAGAATATGTTTCTAGTTGTTAGTGGCGACTTCGATCAGAAGACAATCAAACAGCAGATCGAAAAATTCTTTTTACCTTTTAAAAGCACTAAAGTTCGTAAAACCACACGTAAAAGAGAACCAGTCCAAACAGGATTTCGAGTCAGCGTGGAAAAGGCGGATTTCGAAAAGACCATTTGCTACATGGCCTGGAAAATTCCTAGCATCAAAAGCAAAGACATTCCGGCATTAGATATCTATTCACAAATATTAGGATCTGGCGAAAGTTCGCGGCTGTTCCAAAATTTGCGAATTAAAAAATCAGTCGTTTTTTCGATTGGTTCAGGATTGATGACCACGAAAGACGAAGGACTGTTTTACATTCAAATGAGTTTAAAACCCGAAAACATGCGGGAAGCTTTGGATGACATTGCTAAAACTTTAGACGAAGTAATGAAAGAGGGTTTCACCGCAGAAGAAATTACCCGCACAGTAACACGTATGCGAAGTGACGACCTATTTTCATTAGAAACAGTAGAGGGTCTTTCAAATAAAGTGGGGCAGTTTGAATTCTATTTCAACAATCCTAACTATTTTGATGAATATTTAAAATTAATAAATAAAACCGATTCGACAAAAATATTAAAATCAGCTCAGAAGTTTTTGAACCCCAAAACACTGACAACCGTATGTTTAACTAAAGAAAAAGATAAAGAGATCAATCAGCTTCTTACTGACTTTTCGAAGAATTTTAAATTAAAGGCTCCTCCAAAATTAAAAGTTTTAAAACCTCAATTAGGTAAAAATTGGAATATTAAAACCCAAGCAACTCATAATCCGATTGAAACTATCAAATTAGATAATGGTGTGACTTTATATTTAAAGGAAACAACGGATACTAATTTGATTTCAATTAAAAGTGCCTTTTTAGGAGGGTTGCGATTTGAACCAGCAAACAAAAGCGGAAGTAGCGAACTTTTGTCCAGAACTTGGTTAAGTGGAACAAAATCAAGAAGCGAAAATGACATCATTTCATTGATTGAAAATAATGCGGCCTCTTTTAACACGGTTTCTGGCAGAAATACGACAGGACTTTCTTTTGAGTGCTTAAGGCAATTTGAAGACAATCTTGTGGATCTTTACGTGGATTGTTTGATGAATCCAACTTTTGAAACGAGTATTGTCGAACGTGAAAAAGCAGTTCAGTTAGAACAAATTAAACAAAAAAATGATCAACCAACGCAAATAGCGATTTTGGCATTTCAGCAAATGTTATTTGGCAGTCATCCTTATGCAAAGGATGGATTGGGAACCGCGGAACAACTGTCCCCAATTGGACATAAAGATTTGATGGATATTTGGACCAGTATCAATCAACCGGAGAATTTAAAAATTTCGATTGTCGGCAACTTCAAGAAAAAGAAGTGGTTAGATGAATTACAAAAAACCGGCCTGGTTAAAAATAAATTGAAATTTAAAATTCCTAACTTGGATTTTCACTCTCCACAAAAAAGTAACTACCGTTTTATTAAATTAGACAAAGAACAATCGCATGTAGTTTACGGCTTTGAGGGTATTACTTTAACCGATAAGAATTCTAAAACTTTAGATGTTTTAAATTCGATTCTTGAAGGTATGGGTGGACGCCTGTTCGTAGAACTAAGAGAGAAAAAATCATTGGCCTATACGGTTAGCCCGATTCGTATGGACGGAATGGAATCTGGTTATTATGGCGCTTATATTGGGTGCGCACCAGGAAAGGCCAAAACTTCAATTGAGCTTTTAGAAATTGAATTTAAAAAACTGCAAGACAGTTTTGTTTCTGATGTGGAATTAGAGCGCGCTAAAAAGTATATCATCGGAAGACACGATATCGACATGCAAAGGGTCAGCACCTTATCGTCAGAAATTCTTTATAGTGAAATTTATGGAATCAGTTATGAGAAGGCTGCTAAAATGAAGGAACTGATCAAGCAGGTTACCAAAGAAGATATTATGAAGTTATCACAACAGTTGTTTAATCGTCCTCATCATACAGTAGTGGTGGGAGCGATAGATCCTCAAGCCTAAGCGGGCGGAGGATCTATTCGATATCAGCAACTTCTTTTGGTTGGAAAATTCCAACCAAAATGACCGAAACTTCATATAAAACTAGCATCGGTACCATCATAAGCAACATGCTTAATAGGTCTGGCGGAGTAATAACGGCAGAAACAATAGAAAGCACGATAACGGCGTATCTGCGGTTCTTGCGTAAGAATTTTTGATTAATTACGCCCATCATTCCTAATAGGGTAATAATTAAAGGCATTTCAAACGCGGCTCCAAAAGACAGACAAGTAGTAACGAAAAAGGATAGGTATTCGCCAATGGTAATCATAGGCTGATCAACATCACCCCCATAGGTCATTAAAAACTTGAAAGCCATAGGCAAAACTAAAAAATAGGAAAAGGAAACCCCGACCAGAAATAAGACAGTTCCGGCTAAAATGAAACCCAAAGAATATTTTCTTTCTTTAGAATACAATCCCGGGGCTACAAATTTCCAAATTTGGTAAATCCAAATGGGTGAAGCTAAAATAAATCCGCCAAAAAAAGCCAATTTTAAATGCGATATGAACTTATCCATCGGTCCGGTGAAAACCAGGCCGCCGCCTTTTAAGTAAGGAGCAATAGGCCCACGAATATAATCAAACATAATTACGGTGTAGTTATAGCAAAGAAGCATACCAGCGAAACAGGCCAACAACACCCTGATCAATCGAGTTTTTAGTTCGATCAAATGCCCTATAAGAGTGTCGCTACTTTGCTCGAGGGATTCGTTTTTTTCCATTATCAACCGTCTTTTTTGCCAGCGCGCTCGTCAAGCATTGCTTTGATTTGTTCAGGACTTAAAGTATCAGCAATATTAAAAGTCATTTGTTCGGGTTCCATTTTTTGTACGGGTGGCACCTTAGAATTGTTATCGATGGGTGGTGATGTGTGAATGGTCTGTTCTGGTTTCACTCCAGTATGCACGGGATTCAAATTCATTGGGTCGGCCAATTTCTTTTTGAGATCCTTCATAGTCTTATCTAAATCGACGTCGGCCTTTACTCCGTCTTTAATGTCGGTCATTAATCCGGTTGAGGCTCTTCTTAAGTCATTTAAAAAACGACCCAGTGTTCTTGCCACTTCGGGAAGTTGTTTCGGTCCGATAAGAATCAGCGCCAAAATCGCGATAAAAATCATTTCTGTCATGCCTAAATTAAACATGGCCTAATTTTATCGATCTAAAATTAAAACGTCATGGAAAAATTAGTTTTGTTTGATTAATTTGGCATTTTCTAAGGGAAGGGTAAGCACACCCATTTCAATTAGCTTCTCTTTTGCTAGTTCAGAGCCCGTACGCATGTATTTATCATACAATCTAAGGATACTTTGATCACTTTTTACAAAAGATTCTTCGCTGATGATATTTAAAACTTCAACGAACTCCAGAAATCGGGAAGAGAAAACTTTGAAGATAGCCCCGTAGTTATCTTCTTTTGTGTATTCAGACAAAGCACCGTAGGCGGCTCCTCCCATTTCTACATAATAATCGATGTCGACAATTTTTCTTTGTAATGAATCGGCAAAAAATCCGCTGATATATAGAGAACGATCACCCAGTTTTTTAAGTAAAGCGACTCGGGTAGTGTGTTCGGCATTTGACGCACGTAAATACATTTCTGCAAGAGTGTCCGGAGTCTTTTTCAAACCCTCTTCTGTCAGTTCACCGTCAAATAGATTTTTTGCGTCTAAGTAATGTTCTAAGATTCCAACTAAGTAATCCTGGACAGCCGGATAAACTTTTAAGTTTCGTTTCGTGATAGCCGTGCTAACCATTTCTGAAAAGAAATCTTTAGGAGTCACTAAT
>JAYVAZ010000150.1:0-2551 GCA_043750675.1 Pseudobdellovibrionaceae bacterium
GCGGCCTTTATACGGGTTTTGCCCTTTTTTACCTTATTTTTATGCGACTTTTGAACGGGCAAACGCTAGGGGAGTGGACTTGCGGCCTTTATCTAGGATTTCCAAAACAACGATTAGCTAAAAATTATGCGATAAAAGTGCTGGCTAGAAGCCTACTTGTATTTGCAACTGGCATATTTGTTTTACCACTAATAAATTTAATCTTTGCTTTGGATTTGGCAGGCACAATTTGTCGAATCAATTTAGTTTCCAAAAAGTAATTATTTCGAAATGTTCTGTTTGAGGAAACTGATCTAACAAGATAATCTTCGATAATCGAAAACCTAGTTTTGTTATCTCTAGACTATCAACTAAAAAAGACTTTAAGTAACAACTCATATAGAAAAGGTTTTGCGGTTTTTCGTCCCCATTCAAAGTCTCTAAAAAACCTTTGATTCCCGAACGCGAAGGATTTAATACAATCAGGTCAGATTTCCTAAAATTTATGTTTTGCGCTGCTTTATGATTTTGAAAGTCGCCAGTGTGTACTTTAATAGAATCCGAAAATCCCAAATAGTCCACTGTCTTTTGCAGAGCCGCTGAAGTGTTCTGGTCGAACTCGTAACAGTCCACTTGGTTTTTGCCCGCGTAAAAAGGCAATGTCAGACTACCGTTGCCACTTCCGTACTCTGAAATTCGCAAAGATTCCGATGCTGTAATACCGGCAAGATAAGTCTGTATAATCTGTGAAATTTTTTGAATAGCGGCTTCTCCGGTTTGGGAAAAACCACTGATGGTCGAAAACAGCGGGTATCTTTTTTCGCCAATAAAAGTCTGGTACCAAAATTCGAATGGATTATCGATCAGTTTGAATTCTTCGTTTTTTACAATCAGTTTTTTACGGCGCTGGCCAATTTCTACTTCATCTGCAATGGACAGCAAAAAGTTCAGGTAAATTTTCTGGGCAAACAAATGTTTAATATCGAGGTTGGCAAAGTCCAGCCACACACCCTTTTTGAAAATTGTATTTTCGTGAAAAACTCTTAATTTAATGGAGCCTTTTTTTATGGGTGGTTTAGTTTTGATGAATTCAGTAAAAAAACCTTGCAGCGGCAGACTAGATTGCAAACATACTAAAACATCAACGATTTCCTGATGATTCTTATCATAAAACCCAAAACGGCCGTTTTCATAAGTGAAACTTAGATAATCGCGAAGGCCTGACGAATTTAACGATTCAATTTCAACTGGTAAATCGACACCTAACGATTGTGCGATCTGGTCTTTTAAAAAGGCCGCTTTCCTGGGCAACTGTTGTTCGTAGGGAGTTTCCCAAAAGGAACAACCAGAGCAGGTTTTATGGTAAAGGCAAGATACAGGTGACGGCATTTTCACAACTCCCTTTGACAGCCTGCTTAACTGATTTTTATCTTGTCGAGAAGATTTAACTTTATCATAATCCCACTAAACTTTTTTTAATCGAAATTGTCTAGCTAAAAGGAAAAAATATGATGAACCTTGTGCTGATATTATTAGCTGCTGTTGTTGTTCACGCCAGCGACCAACCAGAAAAGATGTTAATACAAAACACCAGACAACTTACTTTCGAAGGTACCCGCGCGGGCGAGGGTTATTTTAGTGCTGATGGAAAAACATTGGTATTTCAAAGCGAACGTGATTCAAAAAATCCGTTCTATCAAATTTTCACTTTAAATTTATCAACGGGCGATACCAAACTGATTTCAACCGGAAGCGGCAAAACAAGCTGTTCATGGATTCATCCCAATGGTCATCAAATAATGTATTCTAGCACCCATCTTGATCCAAGTTTTAAAGCAAAGGTAGAGGAAGAATTCAAAATAAGGAGTTCCCCAGAAAAAAAGGGCTATTCTTGGAGTTATGATGAAACTTTTGATATTTTTGCAAAGGATCTGCAAACAGGTGCTTTAAAGCGTCTGACCAAAGAGTTGGGGTACGATGCGGAAGGATCTTATTCGCCGGATGGTAAGTGGATCGCATTTGCTTCAAACCGAAATGGTTATAAGCAAAAATTAAGTGATGAAGATCGCAAAATCTTTGAAAAAGATCCGTCTTATATGATGGACATTTTTATAATGAAAGCGGATGGAACCCAAGTAAAACAGTTGACCGATGTTAAAGGTTACGATGGTGGTCCGTTTTTTAGTGCTGACGGTAAACGTATCACCTGGCGACGATTCACTCCATTAGGTTCGTCGGCAGAAATCTATACGATGAACTTAGATGGCAGCGATCAAAAAGCCATCACGAATATGAAAGTAATGTCATGGGCGCCCTATTTTTATCCTTCTGCAGACTATGTTGTTTTTACTTCGAATAAATTAGGATTTCAAAATTTTGAATTGTACATTGTTGATTCCGAAGGAAAACACGAACCTGTACAAGTTTCTTTTTTAGAAGACTTCGACGGTCTACCGGTTTTTTCGCCGGACGGAAAAAAGATTTCTTGGACACATCGAAATCAAAAAGGCGAAAGCCAAATTATGATGGCTGACTGGGATGATGAACTGGCAAGGAAACTATTGTCACTTCC
>JAYVAZ010000151.1:0-2629 GCA_043750675.1 Pseudobdellovibrionaceae bacterium
TCATTATCAACGGGACCAATACCGGCTAGAATTTTATTGTATTCTGATTCTGTCATCGCCGTACCGTTTGCAGAATAACTCACTGTTTGTTTTCCATTTTGTACGCTATAAACTTGTGCCAAATTTAAATTCAAAGAATTATCTTCAAAAATAAACTGCGTTTCAATTTTCTGACTTCCCGATACATTTTGCGTATTTAATCCTGAAATAGTTCCGGATAAATTCATTTTAATTTGAACCACTCCAAAACGAGTGCCCTCTACTTGGCCTTGGATATTTCCTTGACCAGAAAGAGAGGCCTGATCAGCACTTGGCACAATTGCGGCTTTCCCCGCCATTTGCGCTTTTTCTGCACCAATTACTTGAGTGGTTTCTGCGTTCTTAGAAAGGAAAGAAAAGTTCACTTCGATATCAGTTCTTTGATTCGATGTTTTAATGTCGGAATAAAACGAAGCCTCAACCGGACATTGCACACCAGTAATCTTCAACAAGAAACTGATATCAGTTTGGCCCGGTTGTGTAGGTTGGGGTTGCGCCGGTTGCGGACCCGCAGCACCGGATCCGGTCAGTTCAAATTGGCAAACTTGAGGCTCCATTATTTTTTGTAGCTCAGCTGTTTTTATTTTTTCATCCATCTGTAAAGAGGAATGAAATGTGTTACCGATTGCGATCACTGGATTTTGATTTTTGGATTGATTTTGGCCGGCATTTCTAACAATCGAAAAACTTGAAGAAACTTCTTTTACTGCATCCAAAGATTTGTTGCTGGGTTTACTGGTTGATCCGCCACCACTCGATGAACTAGAACATGCAGACATTGCTAATGTAGCAAAAGCTAATCCAACTATAAGTGAATTCTTTTTTGTGAATAACATGTTTACCTCTTTTTGTTTGTTAAAGAGATAAACTTATTTAATAAAAAGTAACGTGTAAAGAATAAAACGGAACCTTTATGGAAAAGCAACTCTGAATTTAGCCGCTAAGGCGCTACGGTGCCGCCAAAAAGTGATCCGGTACCAGCCGCCGCACCAGCAACAGTTAGCACACCGCCACCTTTTGTGATCGTATTACCCCCCAATACTAAACCTGGAACCGTCAATGCATAACCAGACATCAGCCAAGATCCAGCAGTGACACCTAAGCTACCACCAGTTAATGTAACGGCAGTGGTCTGCGTCACGGAGCCTCCCGGTTTATTGACAGTCACCGCTCCGGTTGTCATCGGGCCCAAGACGCTAAAATTTTGATTTGCGGCACCACCGAATCCTAAGGTACCAGCTCCGCCAGAAAAAGTCGAAACGACATTCACGTCTCCATTTGCGATGAGTCCGGTTCCTACTAATAGACCGCGGGTCAGACTAAGTGTACCTACCGTATATGTCGTATTCGCAAACTGCATACTAGGTATAGTTCCATGACACACATCAAGTGTCGCACTAAGATCTAGTCCATTAAAATTAAATCCGGAAGGAACGTCTACGGTGTAAGTAATATTTTGGCCATTTCCACAAACCACGGGTACGCCTTGCAATAATATGTTTCCACCATTAGTTGCAAATGTTGCTGCAGATGCAATTTTAAAAATAGTTCCTGTTCGATTTCCAGCGCCCGATTGAAAGTAACGAACATCGAAGAGACCGGTTGGCGCCGTGAAAGATCCTTGACTCAATGTGAACTGCGACGCCGCCAGTGCTGTAGTGCCTGCGGCATAGGAAACTGCGCCACCGGTTTTGTCTACTTCAATATGTCCGGTTCGACCACCCGCCGCGAACTAATATTCTTGCGCTGAGGTGCCTACAAATTTAATTTTTCCTGGCCATGTCCATGATCCTGCAGGATTGGTCGCCGTACTTGCCACTGCAAGATTTCCAGAAAGCAAAACAGCGTCGGTAGCCAAGTTTGCCAGAAAATTACCGCGGGTGTGAGTAAACAAGTTTAGTACTGTGGTCGTTGCTCCAGACGGCTGGAAGGCCGGAATAGTACCGTGGCAACCATCCAACGTTCCGTTTAGCTCTAGATTGTAAAGTGGGGATGTCGCCAGCGCACTAAAGCGATAATATCTAGGCGCACTATTCCCACACCAATAAGCCGAACCGGAAAGAACTACGTTCCCATTGTTGTGAATAAAATTAGCTGATCCAGAAACGATAAACATATCTGCTAATGCGGCTGACGGCGCTAAAAATGACATCGAAAGTGTACCGGAAGTAGAGGTAAAATTTCCACCCGACTGAAGGAATGCGCTTGCGATGTTAATATTCGAACTGCCTCCGACGAAAGTTCCTCCCGCCTGAGTCCAAAGTTTCGTGCCTACAGTCAGCGTATTACCGGCGCCTTGTGTGATCGTGCCGGTATATCCGGACTTCATCTGCATACCTCTGATACTGGTCGCACCACTTAAGGTAGCGTTGCAATTGGTGCCACAGTAAGCGTTATCAAATACAACCACTGATGTCGCCGAAGGAACAACTCCACCCTGCCAATTTCCGGCTGTATTCCAGTTTCCGTCGGCAGCTGTACCCGTCCAATTAAAAGGATAACCTGCATAACCCGGACAACTGATCGTTCCACTGTTGGTCAAAGTACCCGACGTAAAATCTCCACCATTGCAACTTAAAGTTCCCGAAGC
>JAYVAZ010000152.1:0-4130 GCA_043750675.1 Pseudobdellovibrionaceae bacterium
CGACCTATCAGAGAGATATTAAAAAAGTGCCAACTCATTTTTTATTAAATCCAGATACACAGATGCCTCATCAGCTTCTAAAAAAGCACAGCTTACTTAGAAAAATATTTATTAAGAATTATGATTTACTAGCAAAAACAACTCTTTATTCTGATTGGGCCACTGCTTTGCTTCCGCATTCTGTAGCTATAAATTATTTAGAATTAAAACAAGTGAGCGGGTCTTTGGTAAAGGCTCAAATTTCACTTATTTGTCACAAAGAAAAGTTGAAATCAAAGGCTGAAAAAAAAATTTATGATGTTATTTTATCTGCATGTAAATAAGCTTTATGAATGTCGTAGGTTGAGTGCGGCTTCAAAACTCAATACTATTGAAGCCAAAAGCGATCTCGTTGCTTTTGGCTTTCTGAATTTTCAGATGTTTCTTAGAAGGAGGGCCGTTCCGACGGGAAGGTCAGTTCAAATGAAAATCAAACACTACGCCAATCTTTCGTCCCCGGCTCAGCGGTCTGCTTTTAATTCAGAAATTTGATAAAACTTGTCAACCTGAGGACCATTCATAATAAAAATGTCGGAATCACGCTTCGCTAATTCAAGTATTTTTTTAAAATGTTCAGGTCATGAAGGGTTTGTGCTGAATACGCTTTCTCAAAAAGTTCAACCGCGCCCGCACGATCTGATTGGTTTCCATATTTATTGAAAATTTCACGGCGTGCTTTAAAATTGCCATTTAAACAATCGCTTTGAGTATAAGCCCGTAGTTGAGAACAGCTAAATAAAATTATTCTAAAGATTATTTTTCTGACCGCCGCCATTGTCGCTTTGCAATCAAGGGGGAATGAGGCCATCAGATAAAAAAATATTGCGACCAATCACTGTATTAAAAGCGCCTTGTTCAAGACCGGTGTTGATCGGAGTCGGCTTAGGATGAGCGGGTGGCTTGGGTCGCAAGCATTCGATCCTGAAAAGCCATCAACAAAAGGAAAAGGTAAGGATAGAATCCTTACCGAACAGGTCGAGGACCTGATTTGTTCTTTAAGCCCTTCATTATACCCACACCAAATCCTTTGATGAGTTCAGACGATGAATCCTTCATGTCAGTTAGTTGCACTTGGGTAGTAGGGCAACAAAAAACCAAGCCTATAGCATTGGGAAAAAACCTTGACCTCGGGCGATCACCTAGACTTTAGCCAAAGTAGAGGACCTCGGCTTTTAGGCTAAAAGCTCGGTCAATGGAGAATAAAATCTGGAAGTATACGGCGTTGAAATACTTGTGTCGTAATATCCAAATCCCTTTTGGCCAGAAGCGTACGGGGAATACTCGGACTGTGGAACGCCCATCAGCTGTAAAAGGGTGATCATAAATGTGTTGTAGGGAATTCTGGAATAATCGGGGCCCGGCATCGATGTATAACGACCCGCTCGCAGAGCACCGCCCATAGAGCCGATCATCATCTGTTGCATATCGGCGCTACCGTGACCTGAAGTGTACTGAGTGCTCTCCATTCCCATCTGGGTTAAAACAACGGTCAACATATTGTCTAAATATGTTTTTCCAGTGTTTCCTTCGAGTTGATTCATTGGTGTTATAAATCGATCAGCAATCACATTCAGATAATACTTATTCCAAACTTCATAGACCCGACCTTTAAGCGCAATGGCTGTCGCATCTCCCGTCGTGCCATGAATAGCTCCATGCAGACCAACACCAGTTGGTAAATTAAGTCCCGGAATCCAAGCTGGATCATCAGCTTCAAAATACATCGTTGAAAATTTCGTCATTCCACATTTGAAGGCAACAACAAGTAAATCCAAATAGTTTCCCACGTACTGAGAGGGGGCATGATTCAGAATCGGTGCATTAGGTTTTGTGCAAACTAAAATCGGTGCAAGTCCCGAAGTAAAGCTTCTTTGCAAATCAGTCAGAAGTCCCAAGTGTTGATCCAAGCGCGCCACATCATCGCTAGAAATTTTTCGATTGGACCTAAAAGAAACAAAAGACTCATGCACCCGATTTAAAATATTTGTTTTTAGTAAATTTGTATTATCAATCGGGGCTGTCGTTCCTCCCGTTAAAAATTTGAAGACGTCATTATACATCTGGACGATCGTGTAATAGTCCGTATTGCTTTGAACACTGTCATAACCGTAAAACGGCGTAAACTGACTTAACGTTCCGGTTTTTTGCAAGAACTGATGGTTTCCAGAAAAGTCGATACGAATGGCTTTTGTCACGGAAGCTGGAGTTGTCGATGGATAAACGCTCGGAGAATTTTCAATATACATATCCATCGTGGGATAATTCGAAGATCCTTGAACAAGCGCACCCGCGTTCGTTTCGGCGTGGCCGCCCAGAGCAGCAAGGCCGTGACCACCATATTTGTGAACATCAAGCCCTCGAACGATAGAAAGTTGATTTAATTTTCTGATCGTATCATACATCGGATGTGAAAGCACTGGACTGATCGCCGTCGCTGATGACATCGAACTGAGCATCATCTCCATGGCTCCTGAACTTCCAATGGGAGTTGTGGCGATCGATCGATTAGGCCAGAACTCTTGAAGTGGATTATGATCTAACCAAAAAACCATCATTTTTTTATTTGTCAGCGCCGTTTGAGCTACAGCTTCTGAAGAAAAAAGACTTGGAAGGAAAGGCAACGCCAAAAGCGTGCTGCCGGAGCCCACTAAAAATTGTCTTCTCGTTTTTTTACACATAACGATGCTCATAAAATCTCCTTAGTAGCTCCAAGTTCTAAAATCATTAGAAAGAATTAAATTTTTAATCGCTTCAGTGATGGATCCCTGATTGCTTCCTGTGCCATAAAGTGCTGACAAACTAGAATTCATTTGGCAGTTGTCAGCAGCCGCAGCGGGAAGTCTGGCTTCGAAGCTTTTTAGTTGTTTCACAAAGCACATCATCGCCTTGTCGTTCGTTGACAGTTGCCGAGTCAAATCGACAGCATCCATGATCGCTATCGGTGTGGCCAAAATATCAGGCGAGATCGTTCGCGTATCGATCGCAACGGTGGCGACAGCAGGCCCGGTGAGCCCAGTAAAAATACTTTCTTGATTTCGCCTTCGGCCAATACCGTCGTAGCCTTCAAAAGCAAAGCCCAAACTATTAATGCGCGAGTGACAATAAATACAGCTCGTTCCTGGCACCAATGTCAGATGCTCGTAGCGCTGCCGAGTCGACTGATACTGGCTATCAAGTTGAACTTCCGACACTGAAGTGGGTGCATTCGGGGGTGGGTCGCCAATTTTTTCGCAAAGAATCGACTCAAGAACAGCCAGGCCCCTTTTCACCGGCGAGGTGTAATTTCCAGATTTTCGCGACATAAAAGCCGCTCGGCTCATGAAGCCAGCTCGATCCGCCGGCAGGGTCACGGGTCCTGAGGCTGTGCCCAGTCCATAAATTTGAGCCAGGCTGCTATTGGTAATATTAGCTTGCTGGGAGGTCATGATCTTTTCGAATGTACCTTTATTGGTTAAAACTGTGTCGACAAAGTACTGATCAAGTTCTTGAGTCATAGCCGTTGGCAAATTTGTTGTGTCAAGGCCATTCAAAAAATCAGGGCTGTAAGTAAAACTGCCGAAGCGGTCGTAACCATAGGTCTCTTTAAAAAGTCGTTTGACCATATCCTGAGCACCAGGCTGTAAAAGCAAGCGATCGATTTGCTGACTTAAAATGGTAGGATCTAAAATTTGGCCTGATCTTGCTAAATTGGCCAAAGTAGAGTCTGGAAGTTTTCCAACTAAAAAGAATGAAACCTTAGAGGCCAATTCGAAAGCCGTTAAATTTAACACTCGGGCTCCGCGGGGAGAGGCCGTTCCCTGATCGTAAACCTTATATAAAAACTCTGGCATCTGCGTGATCGTTGCAAAAGTTGACTGAAGCAAATCTGATTTAGAAAGGGTCGAGTCCCAAATTTTTAAAGCTAAATTGTTTGCGTCCAACGTGGAAATAGGTGTTCTGAACGCACGCGATGAAAGCTCTTTCACTAGTAATTGATGGCAAGATTGGGTGATCGTAGCAGTGCCAAGACAACCATTGGTGTTTGGGTATTGTGACAACCCAGGAGCCGTTGCTAACAGCGCGCCAGCTCTGAAAGCCATATCAAAATAGCC
>JAYVAZ010000153.1:0-20344 GCA_043750675.1 Pseudobdellovibrionaceae bacterium
GAATCAAATAAATATTTATACAGTATTAAGACAAAATGCAGAAGGCAGGTTGTATGGTATCACTTTCGTTGACAACCAAAACAAAGTTGTTTTTAATGGCAGTGATTTAGGCAAAGGATATAGTGCGGCTGCATTGCAAAGCAAGCTGGCTGTAGTAAATGAAAATCCACTTGCCCAGGATGAAACAAAAGGCAGTAGTTCTTCGGGTGTTTTACTTAAAGAAAATGACCTTAATAAACAGCAGGACAAAACAATTTCAATCACTACCAAAAATGAAAACATATTAGATATGCTTTTATCAACCAAAGAGCAATACGATAACACACCAAACAATCTGCTGAAAAAGAAAAGAAAAAAGAAGAAGAAAATTAATTTATAAAAACAACAATTATGTCACATACCGGGGAGAATGAACAGGGGTTAAGAAAGATATTAGACTTTACAAGATTTGCCAGCACAAAAGCATCGGCACCAACGGTGATACGAATTCTTTCGTTTAGTGGATGTCCCATGTTGTTTTCAAAAAAGGCATCGCCAACTAACATCGAGCATTCTTCGCCCTTAATAGTTGCGCCAACCCAAGTCCCTGGTTCGATGTGGGCATTTGCTGTTATGCCTAATAATACCGCAGCAATTAATAGTACAGATTTCATGATCGCTCCTTTAAATCAATTTGAATGACCAGAGATAACCATGAAATCTTAAAGAATCATTAAAAAAACAAAGCGCGGTCCATCATGAAAGACAATTGAGACAGTTGGCTTCAAGTGTCAACCAAATGGGTCATGGCAAACATTAATGCATTCGGCTTCTTAGTATTTCGTCTTCTAATTTTACCATTTTGTTGTAAAGCCCGAACATCAATAAGGTAGGGGCCCATTGTCCAACGAAAGTGCCCAAGTCTGGGCGTTTTTTTGCGGTTAGAACTGCCGAACCCGCGATACTTGCCAGACTAAGTCCTAAAAATAGAAGATTAGGAATTTTCTTAGTTTGTTCTTCAATCAGTTCGTTGGGAAGATCCGTTGGGTATTTATTTGATAATTTCTTTTCGCGAAAACTAACTTTAGTGTCCATTTTTTACTCCTGGTTAAATTAGGGGATTGCAAAGGGTAACAAATGTAAACAAATGCAAACGGCCGACCATCCGATTTTGAAATCAAATGTTCGTATTGGCTTTAAAGATGAACAGGTATGAAAAAAAAGGACAGAGTAGGGTTTTGTTCCTTATAGCTGAAAGTCTATTGTTTGATTAAAGAAATCACTATTCCAATGATACTTCCCAATACTAAAATTATATTGATAAAAAAAGTAGGGGGAAATCCGCGACCTTTTGGGTCTTTGATATACCGAACAGAATAAATTTGACGTGCAATTAAAAACGCAATGCCAGGAAGGATTACCCATTTAGGACTGACATAATAGGAAAATGCCAACATACCGGGAATAAAAGCAATTAACTGTTCCAGCGTATTTAAATGAACCCGGCTGTATCGTTCCCAAATATCATTGCCAGTCATTTTTGGCGGTTCAACGCCCAGTTTGGGTCGCGCGATACCTGTTCTTAATCCAAAAAGAAGATACTGAATTAATGCCAGCATAATGATGATCATTGTATATTCCATAAGGCTCCCTTTAAATTTTGATGTTTTAGAAATATTAAGTTTAGAAATATACTCTTACTTTACAACAGATTCTTCAAGACTTTTTATTTTTGACTGTAGTTGGGTCAGTGCCTGTTGCTGTTGTTGCAATTGATTGATTAATATCATTTTCGGATAATCGATACTGATTAAGCACTTCGGTTAGATTTTGGATTTCGCTTTTGGCCTGTTCGATTTGTATTGGATAAGAATACCGAAGGCTAAAAAATCATATCTCTGCAGCGAGGTGATCTAAAAACTGCTTCATAACCGCGATTCTTTTTAAACCTTCTACTTTTCCCGCCTGAGTTTTTAAACTATCAGCCGTTTTAAAAAGTTTTGCGTAAAAATGATCAATCGTAAATCTTCTATCGTCGACGATTCTGTTTTTGCAAAAAGGATCTTCCAATTTATAAAAAGAAGTTTTAAGTAATCCAGCAGTTGCAAAACATCTAGCAATACCAATCGCTCCTAGGCCATCTAAACGATCAGCATCTTGTACTACTTGCGCTTCAACGGTCTTTGTTTCAATATCTGCGCTAAAACTGTGTGCAGCAATAGCATGGGCGATTTCTTCAAAATAAATTTCTGGATATCCAATTTCTTGCAAATACCGAATGGCTTGATCTGCGGATAATTGAGAAGCTTGTTTGCGGCGTGGATCATTTTTCGGAATAATAACAAAGTCATGTAACCAAGCGGCTGGTAAAACCACTTCGATTTTAGCTTTTTCGGAAATACAAAGTATTTTAGCAGTAGTGACAACTCTTTTAAAATGAAGATAGTCATGGGCGGGATCTTCATTGGAAGCAATCCCTTTAATTTTATCTGAAAGTAGATTTTCTATTTTATTAAGGTACATAGAAGAGTTTCCTTTTTCGCAGCTGTTTAAAGCCTGGAAACTCTAACTTCTAAAGACAATAAGGTAAAGATTTTAATTGATTGTAAACAGAGTCGTAAAATAACTCAGTACTGCGTGCATCACGAATAGATTCTTTGATCTGAGTAACAGGAAACCAGTCTCCACTGGGTAACATAGTGAAAAGAGTCAGTTCATAGTTACAAGAATAGAATTTGCCCATGTCTTCGAGTTCTTGTGATAGACAATCGCCTTCAGTGCTGAAATCTTCGGCTCCGGCCGTATAAGTCGCCATCATCTGAGATACCCGGACAATACCTAAACCAAATGTTCCAATGTCACGATGAACAACATTGTATCCTTTAAGGTTTAAAATCAATTCGGCTTCTTTTTGCAAAGGAGTGCTATCGGCTGACCCTAAAGAATATATATCTAAGTCACAACCGGGGTTTGATAAATTAATAATTTGTTTTGGTTCAGGAATTATAATGGGCTTTGGCGTTGGGATAATAATGGGTTGCACAACAGGAACTTCAATTAATTGGGCTTCAGAAAGCGACGTTAATAAAAATATAAAAATAAACAAATATTTGTTCATGAACGATCCCCCCGGACAGCCTTCATTTACCGCACTTCATATTTTGTTTCTAGGCTCTTTTTTTATGCCAGCGCCATATTGTAAATATTTTTGAAACTGATCAAAGAGACTCAACCCAGATATGGGTACCGTATACCTTTAGGAGGGCTTCCTTAAGCCAAGTTTTTTGATCAACGGATAACGACCTAACCGCTGCTTCAAAATCCAGATGATCTTTCGAACGTAGGGATTTCGATTTATAAAGCAGCTGAACCTCCGGGGCTAAAATAGGAGGTCCTTTTTTACTGGCAATGATTGTTTGGGTAAGGGGTTTACGAATGGAATCGTCCCTTTTAAAAATCCAGTTTTCATTTTTCACATCAAATAGCATAACTTGGATTTGCCAAGGGTTTTTATGGTTCGGTGCGGTCGCGGGTTTGCGAGCCCAAATGTCCTGGAGTCCAAGACCTATGTATTCGCCCTTTTTCCAAGGACGTAGGGTTCCAGGGGGATCGGCCACCCATAGTTCCCAGTTGCTTAGATACTCCTGTAATTTATGCTGGTCGCCCCGTTGGATAACCATATCTATGTCTTCGTGCGGACGTGTTTGGCGATCCAAAAACAAATCTATCGCCCAACCTCCGGCAATGGCCCATACGGAACTGAATCCTTCGAAAGTTTCGGTTAATTGTTCGGGGGATAGGGGTGCCCAATGATAGTCACCAATATTTATATCTTCCCAAGCATAGCGAAGATCACGGCATTTCCTGCCGCCAATTTCATCTTCTTTGCGGGTTCCATCAAAATGCGCCCCACTTTTTTCGTAGAATTCGATAGTAGGATTACCTTCTAAAACCCAACAGTATGCTTTTTTAAATCCGCGCTGTTGTATTTGTTTTAGGCCGGAAGCTAATAATTTAAAACCGGTTCCAGTGCCTTTGAATTTTTCTAATAAATAAATTGCGCTAACTTCAGCGTATTCCTTGCGATCTTCATCGCGGGCTGGCTGAACACAAGCAAAACCTACAATTCCATATTTGCTTTCGGCCACTTGGATAATAAATTTTTCGGGCTCATTGATTTTTTGAAACCAGCCATTTTTTCGATTTTTAAATGTTAGCGGGAGATCATCCAAATAGCTTTGCGGTAGTAAACCTTTGTAGGCCTCACGCCAAGAATTTAAATGTGTATTGGCTAATTCGGCTTCATCACCGGCTCGGGCAGCCCTGATGGAGATTTCAGTATCTATCTTCATCGCCCTTTTCTAACAAATTTAAAAAGGCCTGGCTAGGCGCCCCCCGGCACCTAAAAAGGAGTTTGTTAGGCACCTCCGGCTAGGCACCCCCAACAATTAATTTAGCTGCGAGAATTCGGGTTTTATAAAGGCAGGGTCTTTAATGGTTAAGGCTTTTGCATTGGCTGCCAAAGCGGATTCTTTCCACAGCTGGCTTAAAATTTTCGCTAACGTCGCTGCACCGTCGGCCATTCTATCGCTGGCTACATTTAACTGAACGGTAACTCCTTTAGCACCTCTTCCATACGTATCATCATTTTGTAAAACTAAATCAATCTGTTCGGCCGATCTTTGAACTTCTGCAAAAATATCATTGGCCAAAGTATTCTTGGCCTGGGCACGGAAAGGTTTACTTTTCATTAATTTTTGCGCTCTTTTTAAAACTTCGGCCCGGGTGGTGGCTTCGTTACTGATGACCGTTGTTTCAAAAAACGAATGAATGCCTTTATTTCCCGTCATCTGACCATCATAATTTTCCGATGCGTGTAGCGGTTGCGATAGATCCCCGACATAATGAGTAAGGACACCGGCATAGGCTAATCCAGCTTCTAGATTTCCTTTTTTAAATGCGTTTAGCGCCAACTGATAAAATTGCCGTATCCGCCAAGGAGCTGTCCCGTTTTTTGTGACAGTGGCCTCTGAATATTGGTTAACGGCTGCAGGATAACTAGCAGGGTAGGTATTTACTTCCGAGAAATTTTCGGGTGCATAGTAATAATCTACTTGAAACCAATGATTTTCTTCTTCCAAGGGTTTTGTTGCTGAAGATTTCCAGACTCGATCCGGAACGGTAGACATTTGTTGCATGGGTGTTAAGTTGGCTTGCCAAAAGGATTTGCCTTCCGTTGCGAGGCTGGCGCCGACATATGCAATAATTTGGTGGCCTTTAGATCCCCATGCAAAAACATTCATGCAAAAAAGTAAGGTGATCGAAGTAGCTAGAACAAATCTAAGCATCCTCATTTTCCCTCCTTGGAAATTTGGCTATTTAAATAAGTTTAGCAATGATTAAAAAAGCAGCAAATTCTAATTCGGTTAGGATTTTGATTTGCTTGTGAGATCGACATTAATTGATATAGATTAAAAATAAGTGCGCGGCACTGGACGAAAGTCAGAGTCTTTCCCGCGAATCAGTTTTACTTTGCGGTTTCAATATTTGGAAAGTCAGCAATATTTTTGATTAGCAGTAAACAAGGATTGGCTTCGCCCCATAAGGTCTTAAATTCTTCTACAGGCAAAAAACCATAGCGTAAATAAAATCGTCTTGTGCGATCGTATTCGGCGTTTGGTCTTGATTCGCTAAGAGTTTTTACGGTTAGGTATTTAAAATTTTCGCTGGCCAATTTTTTTTCTGCATTCTGGATGAGACTACTTCCGATATTCCGGCCATGATATTCTGACAAGATTCCCATAACGTGGATTTCGACAGTAAATTCGTTATGTTTATTGATACTTAAAAATCCAATCGCCGTGTCTTGGTCGTCAGTTACAATCCAAGTTTCCATAGATTGAACATCCTTAACGTAATCTAAAATAGCCGATTCGATGCCGAACCATTTTGGAAGTGCGCGAAGAATTTTCTCACAAACCTGACTCCGCGCTTTAGGATCTGGTAATAGTCTAATCTGCATCTACGATAAACTTTCTTCACTAAAACGGAAGTTGTCATGAACTCCGTAGGTCATTGCATAGATTTTTTTGAATTCATTAATTTTTGGAATAACATCGTCAGTAAAGGCATTGGCACCGCCACCTTCGAATGAATGCAAAATGATTGATTCTAAAAGTTCGGTTAATGTCACATCAAAGTACTCAGCAACGGCCTTTAGCACCTTAACCATTCGTTTTTCTAGACGCACTCCTATTTGAACGCGTTCGACTTCCAATATTTTCTCCATAGCGACTTTCTTAGAAATTTTCTTTTTTGCCATCAATCCTCCTAGGCGATTTGTTACCAATATAACATATGTATTATATAAGTCAATAGGTAACTTGTTATAAATATAACAAATGATTGGAGTCTATGCTTGCAGCGGTGTTTGCGATTTTTCCTCGGCTTTTCGGCCGCTTAAGAATTCCGAAAGAAATAAAGCCAATATGGCATAAGCTAAAAATAGATAAAATCCCGGCTGTAAAGAGGTCCCGTTTGTCGTCAACAAAACAATTTCTTCGCTGGCCGAATGAAGTTTGCCAAACTGACTAGAAATAATTCCATTGAAACCTATATAGGCCATAAAAATCGCAATGATCATTACATCGGTCATAGACCATTTTCCGGATTTTAAAACAAAAAACCGAACCAATCTATTGTTACGGGCGCCCCAATGGTTGTAGTAATAACCCACAGACGAAATTAATTTCAGAACTGGAAACACAATGCTAAATGCGACCATTAGAATTCCGACAACCTTCATTTGAATGTCGGGATGAGTAATCATTAACTGAAACACGTCGATTACGCTTTTAGACTGGAAATAAAGAACCTGATTTAAAAATTGGACGGGGTGATCAAAAAGAATAAAACTCATTTCTGAAATTTTGGCTTCTAAGTCTATCATCGGAGTACTGACACCGGTTAAAAGCAGAATAAATAAAATAATCACTAACAAAACGTATTGGAGACTGGATAAGGGAACTCGATTAAACCCGGAAAGGACAAAAAGAAAAATGGATAAGGAAATCAGCATCCAAGAGAGCTTCGCTAGCTGAAGTTGGTTATTCGTAATGTTTTCTTCCAGTTTCACCTTAGCTTCTGCAATATCTTTAGCGCCAATTTGCATCATGATATAATTAATGGTGGACAGATCCTGCACTTCAAAAGTTTTATTGAAATAGTCTTCTACTTTATCCAGAAGCACGCCAGTTAGTTTATTTTTGTTTTTTGGTTTTTCCATAATTTTCATTATAGCGTCTGCATATTGCGGAATGCCCTCTTTAATATCTTTAATGTCGATGAAGGTATTAATGAAGGCTTGTTTTACACTGCCCTTAAAAGATTTTCGATTCTTATCGGCAATTTTTTTATTTACCCCATCAATAAGTTCGTTTAGTTGGGATTCAATAACTGGTTTAATCTGTTTTTCATTTTCCTTAATATCAAGTTCACCGATTTCACTATTTATGATTTCGGATAGCTGTGCTTTCCACTGGTTAATACTAAATAAGCCATATTTAATGTTATTAATTTCCGCGAACTGCTGTTTAAGATCTTGGGTTTCCTTTGATAAGAAGACTATTTTAAGACCCAGGGTTAAGGCGATCAAAACTGCGGTTATAAAAAGAATTAGTTTAGGAATCTTCATTATTCCGGTTTAGTAGAATTAAGGAAAAATTTCAACAATCTGAAATAAAGATTGATTTAGTGGGGAATTTTTCCCTATTTGGCGTACATAGCGACAACTCGAAAAGCAGAGTTCATTAAAATTCTTTAAAAAGACAATAGGTTTCCAGCTGCTGACACGCTATCATATTTGCTGGAAAAGGCAGGCCCTATGAAGTTCAAAAGATTACTAGCGTTGTTATTTGTCTTTATCGTGTTACCCGTGGCATTAACCGCCCTTGCGAAAACGACTGCTAAATCCAAAACCGTACTTAAATCAGCGAAAGCTGAAAAATCACAAACTAGCACCGACCCAGCGTTAGTTCCGCAAAAACAAGAAATAGCCACTTTGGCTGGAGGATGTTTTTGGGGCATGGAAGAATTTTTTCGTAAAATTCCTGGTGTGATCAGCACTCGGGTTGGCTTTACTGGTGGCACAACAAAAAATCCAAAGTACGATGAAACTCATGATGGACATACGGGGCACGCCGAAAGTGTCGAAATCATTTTTGATCCCGATAAAGTTAAATATGAAACCCTATTGGATTGGTTTTTTAAAATGCATGACCCAACTACTTTAAATCGGCAGGGCGGGGATGTTGGGAATCAATATCGTTCGGCGATTTTTTACCATGGCGAAAAACAAAAAACCGAAGCTTTAGCGTTTAAAACAAAAGTCGAAAAATCAAAGGCTTGGGAAGATACGATAGTCACCGAAATCAGCGAGGCCAAGGAATTTTGGGAAGCTGAAGATTATCACCAGAAGTATTTGATTCAGAATCCGGGCGGCTACGATAACCATCGCGTCCGAAAAATATCATTCGATAAATAGTGGTTTAAAACGGGACTGGCAAATTTGCTTGCGATTTATTGACCGTTGGCCTATTCTGCTTGTCTCTGGTCTCGAAACCAGAGATTTTATGAGAATATAAACCTTACCAAATTCATTTTTAATAAAAACAAATATTGATGGCGTAGTTCCGTCTTGCGTTGATTTGCAGGGCCTCTGCGTTTGGAGGTTTATATGTCGAATAGTACTATTGCGGTGATCAGTGGATTATCATTAGAAATCCCCGGCGACCGAATTCTTTTTACTCATTTAAATTTTACTTTAGATTCAAAACTGACTGCTTTAGTTGGTCCCAACGGTGTCGGCAAAACCTGTTTGGCCAAGGTTTTGATGGGCGAAGTCGTTCCGACTTCAGGAACGGTCAGAAAAAATGGCGTGATAACTTTTTTACCGCAGCGAGAACAACCGACCTGTATCACTGTCGATAAATATTTATCGCCCGGCTACACCTGGAATGCGTTAGGCGAAAAACTTCTTGAAGGCATTGATCGTCAATTGAATTGTACGGAGCTCAGCGGGGGGCAATGGATGCGTGTGCGTTTGGCAAACTCGCTGGACGAGTCTTATCTAATATTGGATGAACCTACCAATGACCTTGACTGGGAAGGTCGCAAAGCCGTTTTACAGTTCTTGAGACAAAGGAAGGAAAGAGTCCTATTGATTTCGCATGATCGTGAGTGTCTGCAGATTTGTGATGAAGTGTTAGAATTATCTAGTCAAGGTTTAGAAAAATTTGGGGGTGGCTGGCAAAATTACGAAACCGCTAAAAATCAACAGCGCGAAAAGTTGCAGTCATCGTTGGCATCAGCAAAAAAAGACAGGGAAAAAATACAGCAACAACGAAATGAGTTAAAAGATCGACAAGAAAAAAGAAATCGGCGCGGACAAGTGGCGGCTAAACGTGGTGGAATGCCCAAGATTTTAATAGGGGCCAGAAAAAGAAATGCCCAAGTCACAACAGGCAATGTAGATTCCGAAACTCTTGCCCTGGCTGATCGTGCCGTTGGTGATGCTTTCCAAGCCTATTCGGCACTGAAGGTTGATCCCGTCATGTACGCCGACCTAGCTGGAAAAGAAATCCCGAATCGCAAATTAGTCGCTGAAGCCATTGATTTTAATGTGCGCTTCCAGAATTGGATTTACGCTAAGGATTTGAATTTTACTTGGCGTGGAAATATTCGCCTAGCTATAAAAGGAAAGAATGGTTCTGGGAAATCAACATTAGTAAAATCTTTTTTAGGACAGTCTTTTCGTTTTCGCGGAGAACTTCGACACGGTCAATTGAATACACTTTATATAGATCAAAAATGTGCCGTATTAGATGATTCCAAAACGCTAATGGATAATATTAAAGAAGTTTCCACATTGGATCTGGGCGAAATTAGAAACGGTCTAGCAAAGTTTCTGTTTTTTAAGGAGAGCGTTTTTCAAAAGGTGGATACTTTAAGTGGTGGTGAAAGAATCCGTGCGGCTTTGGCGCGCGGCCTATTAAACCCTGATAAACCCGAACTTCTTGTACTGGACGAGCCAACCAATAATTTAGATCTGTTGAACATCCGAATTTTGGAAAATTTGGTAAAGGAATTCCGAGGTGCTGTAGTCATCATTTCGCATGACGAAGTTTTTTTGAAAAACTGCGGAGTAACAGAGGAATACCAATTAGGCTAGGCCCGATTTTGGTAAATGTATAAGACTTGGACACCTTTTCCCAAGAGAAACAAAAAGAATGGAGGACAGTAGGAATATCGATTGCAATTCTTTGGATTGATGAAAAATTCAAAATTAAGCCTATCGGTATGGATAAAGGAAGTTTCCATCCAGAAAATCATTCGGCGCAAGAATGGGCAGACGTTCTTCGTAAAAAATATGAAGAAGTTCGTTCGGCTTCCTGTTCAGGATAGTAATTTTTCAAAGGCTGAAATTTTCCGTCTGCTCAATTACATTCTGATTAATCACCTTGGTTAGGTAAGTAGGTCCCATGACTTCGACGTACTTTCCATTTTGAACCCAGATCGCATTGTCCTCATCGATACCTAAACCAATTAACATCGGAAATTTTAATAGTGCGGCTTTTAAACGTTCTATCCGTTTTCGCACAATAAAATGAGTATCCAAAATAACACCGGGAAGTAGACCCAGACCTGGGACAGTTTCAGAACCGTTACCTGTCAACATTCTGGGTGACATAATAGCTGTCCCTGCACTTGTGCCGGCAACTATACTTCCACTTTGGTAAAAATCAGCCACTGCTAATCGCAGTGATTCATCAGAAAGTACCTGCATGATTTTGTTCTGGTCTCCGCCGGTAAAGTAAACTCCGGAAGCCTGCTTCAGTTTTTCTAAGAAGATTTTTCGAGATGCCGGTGACAAAGGACGATGGGGAGCTTCTGAAATTTCGGCCCCAGAATTGCTTTTTAATTCTTGGCTAATATCCTGATAGGTTTCCTCAGGATAACCGGAGGCCCAAGTAATTACCAAAATGCGTGCTTGTGAACCTCCCGCATATTGAACAAAACGTTCAACGACTCCCGCGGGGTGATTTCCTCCGCCGATCAAAAGTAGATTAGTTTCGGCAAAGGCGGAAAGACCCATGAATAATATAAATAAAAAGTAAAACATATTTTTTCTGCAATTCTTCATTTGTAGTAAGTTCCTTTAAAAAAATCGATCCCTGTAACAGAAACTGTACCTGGTTCGGAATCAGGCGTGGAGTATCTTATGACTAATTTTTCTTCGTGTTCTTTTTCCGAAACTTTTCCGGTAAGCACCAAACTTCCATCCGGCTCTGAAATAGAAGAAACTTCAAATGAGGAACCGGGGCGATCGTGAATGTGCGAGTCAACAAAGACTTCCAATTTTCCGTTTTCTTCTGATATGGAAAGGCCACAGTCATCGCCTGCAGCACAAGGCATCTGCGTCCAGTTGCCCATTAAGTCCTTTCTTTCCACCTTGGATCGAATGGGATTAAGGTCATCTAGCATAATCCAACCGATAGTTTTTTTCCCACCATAACCATCAAAATTTCTAAAAACGACACAAACAAATTTATTTTGAATTTCGCCTGTCTGAACGAAATTCTTTGCAACCAGAAAGGCCTTCTTTCTTGACTGACAATTTTTTTTACTTTCGCAGGCAATGGGATCTTTGTAGAAATAAGCTTTGACTGAATCTTTGATCGTTGAAAATCCGCTGACTTTTGATACGGTTTCACACTTGCCGACGGCCAGACCGGCAGCGGAATATAATAAAATAAAACACAAACTGATAAACTTCGAAAACATCATGGAACCCCCCGATGCATTTTAGGACTAAGGTTAGAGATACTTTAAACTACAGCTGACAAAATCGCAATGTGGTCTCAAAATATAATTATGAAAAAATTGAAAATATGGTTTGTTTTTTTGATCCAATTGGCCGTCGTGCCGCCGGCGTTGGCCTTTAAAGATAATTCTATAACATTGGGTGTAGGCTACTATTCCCAAAATTCTTTGAATCGAATATCAAATAACGATTCTGGATCGACCGGAATATTGGGGAAACTTTTTACGCCGTTGAATTTGCGTTACAACTATGGCTTTTCTTCAGATTGGTTTGTTTCGGGTGGATTAAGTTACACCTTGGTACCAAGAGCTATGCCGGATTCTAACGGGCAAGTTTCATTTATGCATTTGACGTCGTTATTTGGAAAAAATATGTATGGTAGTGGAAATTCAGTTTGGGATGTTTATGCGGGGCCAGGAATAATGAAATACACCATCAAAGGCAGTGGCGGCATTGTTACTATGAGTAACGGTACCGGTACCGCTAATTTCGCAGTTCCGGGGGGAACCAGTACGGTACAAAAATTGACGACTAATTTAGGAACTTCCTATTCTGTTGATAAGTCGGTTTTTAATTTTGAAATGATTATTGAAAATTTAATGTCAGCAAAAAAACGTACCCAAAGTCTAATGTTTGGTTATGCTTACCGTTTTGGGAGTGGATACTAATGAAAACCGTGGCTTTTATTTTTAGTTGGATTTTTTTTCAGAGCGCTTTTGCATTTACCTTGGCTAGCAGTACAGATCCGAACCTTAAAGGTTGGGCTGACAGCACAGTTGAATTCCGAGTAAACGATTCTAACTGTCCGGCCGGAGTGGATGTTGTAGGAATTATTCGTGATGCAGTGGAAGTTTGGAATAATGTACCAACCAGTTCAATCAAAGCGGCCTACGGCGGAAGCACAACCAGTACAACTTTTTCAAATCCGACTACAGTTTACTGTGAAACCAGTTTTAATACGGTTACTAATGCTAGTGAGGACTTCGTACCAGGCGCGGCCAACACCAGTAAATCGAACAGTTCTATTGTGAGCGGAATATTGTATCTAAACGCTTCTGGGGGACAGGCCAATATTGCGAATTTTGATCGTACCGTTTTAACTATTATTTTGGCACATGAGATTGGGCATGTCTTGGGTTTAGGTCATTCTCCGGATTCGCAAGCCTTGATGTATTATGATGGCAGCGCGAAAACAAAATTAAGTTTGGGCCAAGACGATATCGATGGAATTAGTTACCTGTATCCAAGTGATGAAATGAAAACCGGCAAATATGCAGGCTGCGGAATGATTAAGAACTTACCTCCGCCCTCGAAGGGTAACTTTGTATTACTATTATTCGCTGTAATGCTGCCTTTTGCCATTTGGACGCAATTGATAACTCGAAAACCTAAATTGTCTTTGCGGTAATTGCATCGACTTCAATTTCGACCAAAAGTTGAGAATCGTTTGGCTGATGTTATTCAAAAGGCGCTTGCGTTTTCCTAATTTAGTTATTGTTGGCAACGTTTCCATTGAAGCCGAAGTGTTGTTCCCATGCTGGCTGCGCCAATCGAGTCTAAAGTTCCGAAGGTAGAGTCTTTGGCTGCGTTGGTTGTTGCGGATAATGAAGTTCGGACTAGTAGTTTGCTACTAATACCGCAAGGACTCCAAATTTTTTCAGCACCGATTAAACCACTATCAAAAAGAAAATCTTGCGAAAGCGGACCTTTAAAAGTTTGCTTTTTACCAGGTCCTTTAACCCCCGCAAAAAAAACCTCTTCGGTGACAGTTACCTTGCCGCCTAAAGGGATTTGTAAAAAGCCTTGCAAAGGAATGGGCTCGACGCTGACCGAATACCCAATGGGAACCTGTATGGGAATTGAAATATTGCAGGATTTTAAATCGGTCAATTTTCCGGTTTCACCACCTGCTTCAGCTATTTGCTGATCAAACAACACAGACAATGAATCACCAGATGGTGAAACCGAAATACTTGCAGTACCTGACGGGCAACCGTTTCCGCCATAAGAAGGTTCTCCTAGAAAACCATCGTTAGCGTGAACCGTTGCTGAGATTTGCGATAGAATCAGGACAGAAATCGGGGCTAGCACAGGAACGGATAGGGCAAATGACATTAAAATTTTTAAGAAGACTAGTTTCATTTTAGAATCCCCCCGCAATCGGTTACACCACTTGTATGATGTCCGATGCGAAGAGTAAATATCATTTGGAACGTTTTGTTCCAGAATCTTGGAACAGGTTAGTGAATTTCAGTTTCGGTATGCATAGCGCAAACCCATTTACCGTTTCTTCGGATCCAAGTGGATGCATCGATGGCATTCATCGGAACTGTTTTTCCGTCGCGTTCAACAGTCGAATTTATTTTATATGCAATGACGGCGGTATCGGGGCCTAATTGTCTGACCTCGGGATTTTCTTCGAATTTTATTTCTTTAATAAGGTCTTGCTGATGCCCATTGAACATTTTTTCAAATTGGCTTCGATCAATTGATCTTGCCCCTTTTGAACCGACCACTAAACAAGGAAAATCTGTTAAACTAATCGCTGCTTCCAAATCATGATCGCGCATAGCGGCCCAATATTTTTTTTCTAGATTAAATATATTCTCCGATAGATTGTCATTGTTGTTTGTGTCAGTGTTGAATGAATTGTCCATTTGCATAAATCCTCCCAGGTACTGACGACAGTGCACAGGTTGTACCCTCAGCAAAGGAGTTATCACCTAATAGATCGACCTAAATCAGGAAATATTAGACTACTCTAGTTTAATGGGGAAAATTTTCCCACAAGCATCCCTACGACGCCAAATGCAAAAGTACCCCACATCATATCGACCATCGCAAAAGTAGTAGGATAATTTTTAAGCAAAGCAAGATTGGTTAGATCGTAAATTCCATAAATAATTATTCCTAACAAAGCCGATTTCAAAAATATTTTGCCCATTTGATCATGCGGCTTAAATGTGGGCCGTAGAAATACGCTGACCGCCAAGGCCATAAGAAAATATGCAGCAACCGCCGGAATATAAAGTACATCGAATTGGCCATCTTTAATGCGACCAACTTCAGCAAGCCGTTCTAAATTGAAATTTTTTACTGCAAATGTAAACCAAAGAAGATCGAGGAAAATAAAGGAACCGAAAGATAGAGAAAAAGATTTTAGCATGTACACCTCGTTGGAAAAGAAAGTATTGGAAAGTATACATTGCCGCTGACTTTGATGACATGATAATTTTTTGTTTTAAAAGGAGTTTCCGTGTTGCCATTGATGCAGCCTCTAAAATTAGGATCTATTGAAACCAGTAACCGCATTTTTATAGCGCCGTTAACTCGGTCCCGGGCTTCGGGTGCCGATGGGAGTAATGAAAGAAATGTATGTTCAACGGGCTACTGCAGGATTCGAATCCAGTGGCCACTTTCAGCTATGTGGCGCAGCAGTTGGGTAAACGCAAAATCGCTTTTATCTTTGTACGGGAAGCCGAAGTCCTCAATGTCCGTGCAGGCGAAGGCCCGGGTCGAATCGTTCCGCAAATTAAGAAAGTATTTAAAGGTCCCGTAATAGGAAATGAAAGATTTTCCTTTGCCTCGGCCGAAGCGGCATTGAGTCGTGGTGAAATAGATGCTGTGGCTTTCGGCAAGGATTTTATCGCAAATCCTGACTTAGTTAAACGGTATCAAACAAAGGCCGAATTAAATAATGCTGTACCGGAAACTTTTTATGCTGAAGGTGCCAAAGGTTATACCGATTACCCTTTTCTTCCATAAAAAATTCTTGGGAAGCTAAGCCCCATCTGTCCTAATTTTCCCGTCCAATTGTTGCCAGGGTAAGGCTATTCTTAACCCTGAAGGTACGTCGATTGCAATTAAGACAGTACTCGTAACCGAAAGGAGATTTATGATTCACAACTCAACTCATTTAGATCAAATTGAAGAACACAAGCACAGCACTAGCACTAAAGATGCTCCATTGGTGGATGTGACCAAAACTTTTCATGCACCGGTAGAGCAAGTTTTCAATGTTTGGTCAGATGCGGATTTAATAGCTAAGTGGTGGGGTCCGGAAACGATGCAGTGTACTTTTGCAAAAACCAATTTCAAAGTAGGCGGAAAATATTTATTTTCGATGCAAAGTATTCAGGACGAAAGAAATATCACTTGGTCGACCGGGGTCTACGAAAAAGTACTTCATAACAAAAAAATCGTTTTCAGTGATTATTTTGCTGATGAAAACGGTAATATCATAGCTCCGCAGCAAGCTGGTTTTGACGGGCTATGGCCAGGTGATGGCCGGTCTTTTGTAACCGTACAGTTCGAGGCTTTGGAGAAAAATAAAACCAAAGTGCATTTGATTCACGAAGGGCTACCTGCACATATGCACGACGACTGCGTGAAAGGCTGGAGTTCGAGCCTAGACAAAATTAAAAAGTTAGTCGAAAAACATTAATTTATCAGTTACGATATTTTCTAGGGCATTAGGTAATTTACGCCCTAGGAGTTAATGCTAATGAAGAAAATAATTTTTTATTTGCCTGAATTATTTGCGGACTGGGAAGGGGCTTTTCTTCTTCCAGAACTTCGCGAAGTTAAAAAAGATGTTGTCGTTGTCAGCGAAACCGGCAACTCCGTTCAGTCTATAGGTCAACTAACGGTAAACGTTGATGCTAGTTTGGCCAGTATAAACCCTGACGAGACCGAAGGTTTGATATTAATTGGTGGCGATAGTTGGCCCGATCCTAAATTAAATCAATCTGTTTTGGTTCTGGCCAAACAGTTGTATCATAAAGGGGTTCTGGTGGCGGGGATCTGCGCAGCTACTGTAGCCCTGGCTAAAATCGGTTTATTAGATGAACGAAAACACACCAGTAATGATTTGGATTTTCTAAAACGCACCGTACCTGCTTACAAAGGAGAAAAAAATTTCCAGGATAAGCCGGCTGTGCGTGATGGAAATCTAATTACGGCGCCAGGAATTGCTCCCATCGATTTCACCCTAGAAGTTATGACCTATTTTAATATTTATTCCGAAGAAAAACGAAAACATTGGTATGCGATGTTTAAAAACGGAATTAAACCGCCTAAAGATTTTTGGTCCAGCCCGTGAATTATTTGGATCATCTATCGCTATGGTTTGTCTTTAAACAACGGTTTTAATTTTTCTTCTAAAAACTGTGATACTGTTCTTACTTTGCGCGAAAGTATTCTTTGTGGTGGATAGACTATGTGTACCGGCGCGGGCTCTAAACTCCAGTTCGGTAATACCTGAACCAATTCTTTTGTTTCAAAAAGATTACCGGTAACGGAATTGGGAGCCAAAGTAATTCCCAATCCATTTTTTGCCAATTGAATAGCAACACCTTTGTGATTCATTGTCCACATAGCATTGAATTGAATTTTTTCCTTTTTGGTCCCGTTGGTAACTACCCATTCATTTCTTTTGCTGGAAGGTCCCAACGGAAAATATATACATCGGTGTTCGCTGATGTCTTGCGGCTTTTTTGGGGAACCGTATTTGTGAATATATTCGGGAGAGGCAATAAACACAAAGTACGATTCCCCAAGGTATTTGGCTTTTAAAGTTGAATCGCGTAGTTTTCCAGCACGAATTCCAATATCGGTTTCCGTTTTAACTAAATCCACGAAATCATCTGTTAAATTTAAGTCTATTTCCAAACGCGGATGCAGGACGCTTAACTCTGAAATAACCGGACCTAATGTAGTTTGCCCGAAATCTTCGGGTGCTGTGATCCGAATCACGCCAGTCAGATCTTCGCTTTCGGTTTCCATATTTCGTTGAAATTCAGATATTTTTTGCAGCAAGGGCTGGACTTCCCGAAATAGGTTTCGGCCTGCCTCGGTCACTTGAAATGAACGTGTGGTCCTAAGAATTAAATGCTGATTTAGATTATCTTCTAATCTTAGAACGGCGCGACTGACCCGCGAGATGGGTTGCTTCAAACGTTTCGCTGCCTGGGTCATCGAACCAGTTTCTACGACTGCTATAAACGTATTCAATAGATTAAGGTCCAAATCAGGGTTCCTCATTTTCCTATTATTGCAAAAATGATTACTGATTTTGTCTACTTTTGCAATTGTTATTTTTAGACGATGATGGGAGTAACAAACAAACTACCCAGAAAGGGAGGACTTATGTCGCAAAATAAACTTTTAACGAACATACAAAATCTGAATGAACAAATTCTGCAAGGCAAAGCCTTAGAAGCTTTTGATAAATACTATGACGAGGAAGTGGTAATGCAGGAAAATGAATCAGCACCTACCGCAGGTAAAGCCCTTAATCGGCAACGAGAAATAGAATTCTTTAGTTCTCTAACTGAATTCCGCGGAGCAAAGGTATTGTCTGTGGCCGCGGCCGGGGACAAAACATTTGTAGAATGGTATATGGATTACACTCATAAGGATTGGGGAATTAGGAAGTTTCACCAGGTCTCCGTACAAACCTGGAAAAATGGAAAAATTGTTAATGAAAAATTTTATTACGGAGCGGGGTAAATATGAACTTCCTTAAAAAAATACTAATCACCGATTCTTCTTATTCACCGGTAATTTTACGATTGATTTTGGGAATAGTCATATTTCCGCATGGAGCCCAAAAATTATTAGGTTGGTATGGCGGATATGGATTTGAAGGCACAATGGGCTTTTTCACTTCACAAGGGATTCCTTACGTAATTGCCTTACTTCCGATCATTGCTGAATTTTTTGGAGCGCTGGGTTTAATCATTGGATTGCTGACGCGAGTGGCAGCATTCGGTATCGGTTTTACTATGTTAATAGCTGCCGTAACAGTTCATGCACAAAATGGTTTTTTCATGAATTGGTTCGGTAATCAAAAAGGCGAGGGTATAGAGTACTTTTTATTGTCCATTGGCATATCTGTTTCCTTGATGGTCACCGGAGCTGGTAAATTTAGTTTAGATAACCAGCTTGCTAAAAAATAAACATTGGCCGCCTGCGGGCGGCTTTGTTTGATTTTAGTTTTACAATGGATCGCAGCTGGTTTAAATCTTCCTGCTCCCTTGGTTTGCGCCTTGGGAAGTAATTGCGGGAGTTTTATTTGGTTCCTTTATCTATTCTTGAATTAGTTCGCCTAACACAAAATACAAACGCTAAACAGGCGTTGGATCGTGCACGTGATTTAGCTGTGTATAGTGAGTCCTTAGGTTACCAACGTATCTGGATCGCCGAACATCATAATTTTGCTGGCATTGCAAGTGCCGCAACTTCTATCGTCATTGCCCATCTAGCGCAGGCAACAAAACGAATTCGTGTTGGTGCTGGCGGAATCATGTTACCTAATCATTCCCCTTATGTGATTGCCGAACAGTTTGGAACTTTGGAACAATTATTCCCCGGTCGAATTGATTTGGGATTGGGACGGGCGCCTGGCACCGACCAAAGAACTTTAAAAGCATTGCGACGAACACCTGAATCTGCAGAAAATTTTCCGCAGGATATTTTGGAATTACAAACCTATCTGTCGGATGAGGCCCTTGGGCAACGGATCGTAGCCGTTCCTGCAGCCGGAACAAAAGTTCCTTTGTGGATTTTGGGTTCAAGTACCTTTGGCGCAATGTTAGCCGCACAGTTGGGCCTGCCTTACGCTTTTGCTTCACATTTTGCGCCAGATGATTTGCTTCCCGCATTGGATTTATATCGAAAAAATTTCCGTCCTTCGAAACAATTGGAAAAACCTTATGCAATGGTTGGCTTGAATATCATTGCGGCCGCTACTGATGCCCAAGCCAAACGATTAGCTACAACTCAGCAAATGTCATTCGCCGACATTATTAGGGGTACTCGTTTATTAAGCCGACCGCCAATTGATGATATTGAAACTTATTGGAGTCCCCCAGAAAAAATGCAGGCGATGCGAATGCTATCTAGAACCATCATTGGATCTCCGCAAACAGTATTCCAGGGTCTCAGAGGCATCATAGGCGAAACCGATGCCAACGAATTGATTATCAATTCTGATATTTATGACTTTGATGCTCGAAAAATGTCATTTCAAATTATCGCCGAAGCAGCGGCCAGGGCCTAACAATCCGAATATTTGTTTTATGCATTCTGCTGGAGACCTTCGAACAACTTTTCTATTCGCTGGTAAAGCTGCTGAATCCAAATATCCGGGTTTTTTCCAGTACGGGCTGCGGCTTCTTCAATTTTTTCAATACAACGTAAATCCTGACAAATAAAATAAGACAAACTTGAAACCGAATTTAAATTTAAGGACAGCATACCGATTTCGTCCGAAGCGCCGTAGGCGTTACACCAATTGCATAATCCACCCACAGGGTCCCCATTAGGTGAGGAACGTTTAAAGGCGACTCCGCGTGGGATATCCCAGTTCGGCATTTTAAAGATAAGGAAACTGTAAACCCCAGAAGATTCTCTCCAGGTAAAATAAGATCTGACATTTAAAGGAAATTCTAAATGACTGGGGAGAATCAATTTTTTCTGATC
>JAYVAZ010000154.1:0-1639 GCA_043750675.1 Pseudobdellovibrionaceae bacterium
AAATGCATTGTTTCGGATGATAATTTTATTTTTACAAAAATTTAATTTGGCTGTGAGATCTTTCTGGGGCGAAGGGTGCTAGCTCCATTATTAATCAGTTAAAAATTGAATGTGCCAGTTAAAAAACATTCGCACAAAAAGCCATGTTATATTCTGACAGTAAAAAATCAATTTGGCGGAAGTCAACTATACAAAAAGCGAAAGTCAGCAAGGCCATTGGCATTCAACAAGGCGATGCATTTAGTTTTAAGATTAAATGAAAGGCTACCCTCTTTCTTTAATCCTAAGGATTCACAGTTAAGAATTGTCATTTTAAAAATGGCTGAAAAATATGAGATCAAAACTTACCGACTGATTTTAAATCATACCCATCTGCATATGTTGATTAAACTAAGGGACAGAAGCTCTTACATAAATTTCATCAAGGAGATAACTGCGAAACTAACCCAAAATTTTTCTGACGAAACGGGAATAAAACTAAATAAGATTTTTAATAACCGACCGTGGACAAGAGTTGTTGAATGGGGCAGGCCTTTTGATCTACTTTGCAAATATATGGATAAAAACGAAAAGGAATCTAAAGCGTTCCAGTAGATAACTCCGCCGAAGCCGCAATCGATGCAAAATCAATTAAGTTTTAATTTTTAGAAATAGCGCCATCAACCAATCAAGTAGACTAATCCGAGTACTCTTTTCCAAAGCTAGTCCTGCTTAGCCGCAACGGTCACAATGCGGAGCCGCACAAGCGGAAATTAGACTTCAATCACCTGACCGTTAATGGCACTTCCTGCAGAGGAAGCCAAAAAGGTAATGGCTTGGGCGATTTTTTCGGGTTCAGAGATTTTTGCTGAAGGGCAAAAAGAGCGATGTTTTTCGAGAGCTATTTTGATCGATCCGGCATCAGGGTAGTGGCCCAATAGGAACTCTTCGGTGGCGCCTAAACTTAAAACATTAAATGTCATCGGTTGGTCGCTTAATTGTTGCGCCAAGCCCTTCGTAAAACTCACCAAAGCTGACCGTGCCGATAACCCGGTATCCAACGCTGCTCCCGAGACCATACTTTGATTAAGCATATAAATAATTCGGCCTTTTTTACGACTCTTTAAAAAAGGGACTACTTGATGAGTAAAAGACAAACTGGTTTGGATAGGAAAAATCATTTGATCTAAACTTTGCTCTAACGGACTTTCAAATTGGAATGGAGTTTTTTTGTTCTCAATAAAAAAATCGATAAAAACATCCATACCGCCAAAAGTTTGCACTACCCGACCCAAGCTGTCTCGGATAGCACCACTAGCGCGCGGATCCATTGGAATCGCCAATGATCTTCCAAATTTTTCTTTGATTTCCCTTTGGTCATTCAACTGACTACAATATTTCACCGCCTGATCGGCCTGAGGGCTAATCAGCGCAACGTCTGCACCTGCCGAACATAAATTCATCATTAGATTTTGAACTGTAGTCGAAAAGTATCCAAAAATAACAATCGTTCGTTCGCGCAAAGGATATTCGTTCATATTACTTTCTGTTCTTAATGATTACGGCAATTCCCTGTCCGCCACCAATACAAGCTGCACCCAATGCATAATCGGCATTAGATTTTTTTAATTGATAAACAAGGCTATTCATAATTCGAGTA
>JAYVAZ010000155.1:0-5680 GCA_043750675.1 Pseudobdellovibrionaceae bacterium
TGTAAGAAGTGGCTTCCACGTTATGTGATGTTATTCGTGGTTTTAGTGGGAATGTTAGTTGCGTATGAATTAAATCTATTACAATTCAACGACATTAAATTTGAGTTTACTCATTTTGAGTTCTTTCGCCCCGAAATTAATTTTTTATGTTTACTAAGCATCGGTATTCCTTTGTATGTTGTAACTATGGCATCACAAAACCTAACGGGGTTATCGGTGATGATGAATTACGATTATAAACCTAAAACTTCTTTACTGATCGCCAGTTCGGGAGCGATGAATATGATTACTTCGGTATTTGGCGGTTTCACGATTAATTTGGCTGCCATTACGGCCGCAATTGCCATGTCGCCAGAATCGAATCCTGACCCTAAAAAACGTTATATTGCCGGCATTGTCTGTTCGGTGGGTTACATCTTTATTGGATTGTTTGCCGGTGTGGTAACCAGTCTGTTTGCCGCCTTTCCGATAGAAATGATCATTGCGATTTCAGGTTTGGCGTTAATAAGTACTTTGTTAAGCAGTTTAGACAAGGCCCTAGAGAGTAAAACAGACCGTGAAGCTGCATTTATAACTTTTCTGGTGGCGGCCTCGGGACTTTCTTTATTTGGAGTGGGTTCTGCCTTTTGGTCCATCGTTATAGGGCTTGTGGTAAGTAAATTCTTTCATTAGAAATTTCGATTGTTACATTAAAACAATTAATTTTACGAATGATTAAAAAAGGCGCATAAAGGACTCAATTAACAAGGAGTCTTTATGACAATCAAGAAATCAACTATGAAACTGGCCGCAGTACATGCGGCCGAAATTAAACTGGCCGCAGAACATGCGGCCCAGACTAAACCAACCACTATAGTTGCCACCATCGTAGGTAGTGGCATCGCGCTGGCCGCGATCCTGACTTTCTCTAGCAATGTATTCGCAGCCAAAACCAGTGACTTTAAACTGGAATGTATTGCGAATTACCATGTCTACGATCAAGTACACTATATTATTCCAGCCCATCACCGAGTTCCTGATATTTCAGGCGGAGGAATGATTTATGAGATCACTTCTTTGCACGGAAAGGACTGTGGCAAGTTAAAAGAATTCTATGGGATGAATGTCATCTTAAATCAAAAACTAGGTGATGTCGAAGTACCAGCTGGGGCAGTGGGAATTCAAAAAGGTAAAAATATCGGTCAAGACCTGCAGCAGGAAGTTTCGCAAAGTTTTTCTTATGTTTCTTCATACGAAAATGAATTGCCGTTATTTCCATTGGTTCATAATGAGTACGTTGAACTATTAGGATTCTCAGGCAAGGCCGACGCGCAAAAACTATATGGAGTACCTGCGTTTGAAAATTTAACCGACGCCCAATTAGCGCTGGTGAAAGATAAGATCCTTAGCGAATTAGAATACGGAAAAATATATGCCGATTCCTATGCCATTGATTCAAAAGAAGGATTTATGACAGTTCTGAATTCTTTGCAGTTCAAAGACGAAAGTTTCCAAAAGGAATACTTGGAAGATTTGCTGTTGGTTTTTCGAAATGCAGGCAAATATACAACCCATTTCGTTAGTTTCATTCCTGTTGTCCAGTTAGGACAAAAAATTAATCAACTTATTGCACTGTACGGTGGTACTAAGTGGCAGTCTAAAATCGACATTTATAAAAACTATCCCAATTTGTTTCAGGAACAAATTATTGCGTGGTCTTTTAATGATGACGGCAAAGCGCCCGTTCTGAATGCAGAAGAAGTGGAACAGGTTTTAGCATTTGTGTTATTTGAAGTTAAAAAACTGAAACCCATTACCGAGGTTTATGAAGCGCAAGTTCTAAAGTCCCAATTTGAACAGGTGGGGGAGATGATTAAGAAATATTCTGAAGGAAATTATGCAGGCACGGTTCATTTTGATTTAAATGAGAATTCTGTGCAGCTAGTTGAAGAGATTCAGCAATTATCGAAAAATTAATTGACTGTAATTTAACAGGTTGTCGATTAAACATATTTTTGGTTGTCCAATTGACTTTATTTCGAACGTTTACATATTTAAGTTATAGTACCGGTTACTCCGGGGCTATAACTTAGGCTCCTTGGGTGGACTTAGGTTAATCTCATAGAACAACCACGGAGGTTGTATGAAGTCCTTACCTGTTTTGCCTATTATCGGTACCGTTATTCTACCGAACAGTGCGACACCTTTAAGAATCGGACGGAACCAAAGTATTGCTGCAGTTGAAAGAGCGCAGAAAAAGGATCAGTTGATTTTGACAGTCTTGCAAAAAGACGAAAATCGCGAAAATCCGGTACAGACTTCCAATTTACACAATGTTGGAACATTATCTAAAATCGAAAAGATTAAAGGTAATGCTAAAGATGGTTATCAAATTTTTGTACGTGGTATTTCCCGTTTTCGCGTGGAAGAATATTTTGAAAAAGATGGAATGATCAGCGCTTTGGGTGAAGAGTGGGACGATCAGCCAGATGCCGATTCGGACACCCTGACCGCATTACTATCTAGTTTAAAAGAAATGGCTAAAAAAATTGTCCAACTTTTGCCTGGAAATACTAAACATATAGACGAAGTTATTGATTCAACCGATGACTTGCCTTTGATGATTTATCTTTGTGCGGCCTATTTGGATGTCGACAAAAATAAAAAACAGGAAATCTTAGAGACCTCGGGGCTTAAAAATAAAGTCTTGTTGTTACTAGATTTAATGCAAAAACAAAAAGACAAATTGGAAGTTCAATCCGAAATCCAGGATAAATTGTCGCAAAAATTAGGGCAGCATCAAAGAGAAATTATTTTACGTGAACAATTGAAAACGATTCGCGAGGAATTAGGCGAAGATCAAGAACAGAAAAGTAAAGATGATCTTTTTGAAAAAATTGAAAATGCTGGACTTACTGTGGAAGCTAAAAAGGTGGCTACGGATGAATGGAAACGATTGGAAAGTATTGGTAATCAATCTCCCGAATCACACATCATTCGAAACTACCTAGAATTGCTAGTGGCGTTGCCATGGGAAAAATCTTCGGCGGATTCAGAAGTTAATAAATTGGATTTAGAAAAAGCCAAAAAAGTTCTAGATGATGAGCATTACGGATTGGATAAGATTAAAAAACGTATTTTGCAGCATTTAGCAGTTATGAAGCTGAAAAAATCTAATCGCGGTCAAATCATACTTTTTGTAGGACCTCCGGGAGTCGGTAAAACCAGTTTAGGACAAAGTATTGCAAAAGCATTAGGTCGTAAATTTGTTCGCGGTAGTTTGGGCGGAGTTCGTGATGATGCGGAAATTCGTGGTCATCGCAGAACTTATATCGGAGCAATGCCTGGAAGAATTATACAAGGAATTAAACGCGCTGGTGAAAATAATCCGGTGTTTATGCTAGATGAAATTGATAAATTGGGCCGCGGATTTCAGGGTGATCCTGCCGCCGCTTTATTGGAGGTTTTAGATCCCGAACAGAATTCAACTTTCCTTGATCATTACTTGGACGTTCCATTTGATTTGTCGAAAGTATTCTTTATCGCGACAGCAAATAGTTTAGATACCATTCCTGGTCCCTTATTGGATCGTATGGAAGTGATTGATTTAAGTGGTTATACAACTGCAGAGAAAATGCATATTGCAAAAAATCACTTAATTCCAAAACAATGGCTGGAGCACGGAGTAACTTCGGATCAATTAGTAATTACCGATGAAGCCCTGTTGAAAGTAATTAGTTCCTATACCAGGGAGGCTGGAGTTCGTGATTTGCAAAGAAAGATCGCATCTCTTTGTCGGGCAATGGCTGAAAAAGTTTTGGCTAGCGATTCGGTATTACCGGTGAAAATTGAAGCTGCCGACCTAGAAGAACATTTGGGCGGTGAGCGACACTTCTCCGAAGTGGCCGAAAGAATTAATCCTCCGGGTGTGGTGACTGGTTTGGCATGGACTCCTCAGGGCGGAGAGATTTTATTTATCGAAGCCAATCAGATGCCGGGAAAAGGTCAGTTAATATTAACTGGGCAATTAGGCGATGTTATGAAAGAGTCGACACAAATTGCTTTAAGTTTGGTGCGATCAAGATTGGCGCATGTAATTCCTGAATTTGAATTTCAAACAAAGGATATTCACGTGCACATTCCTGCCGGCGCCATTCCTAAAGACGGGCCCTCTGCTGGAATTACGATGTTAACGACATTAGCGTCTTTGCTAACAAATAGATCGGTTAGTCCAAAGTTAGCAATGACAGGAGAGTTAACACTTCGCGGAGCTGTGACCCCTGTCGGTGGAATTAAGGAAAAGGTAATTGCTGCCCATCGTGCTGGAATCGAACATGTGATTATGTCGAAACGAAATCAAAAAGATTTAAAGGACGTACCGGAAGAAGTACGAAATGCGATGAGATTTGACTTTGTTGAAACGGCTTCTGAAGTGTTAAAGATTGCACTGGATTTGGACACTTTTAGTCCGACCGATTCAACTGCTGGTAACAAGGGTTCTTTAAATCCGATTCCAGTTGGTGCGCACTAGTTATTTGATCGCTGACCACCACGCTTTATGAAGATCATTATTTAAATAAATTGGCTCCCCGATAAGGGGAGTCTTAATTTGGAGGTTAAGACTTTCGGATTTAGTGACTAGTCTTTCAATAGGATCTTTCCAACCTTGCTGGGCTAAAATAAATTTCCCCCAGTGCACAGGAAATAAAAACTTCGAGTTTAGGTCGACTGCGGCCTGCGCGGTTTCTTCGGGAAACATATGAGTATACGGCCAATTGTCGCCGTACTGTCCGTTTTCCAAAATGGCTAAATCGAAGGATCCAAACTTTTCGCCGATTTTTTTAAATTGGTCGTCGTAGCCGGAGTCTCCACCCAAGAAGATTCGCTGGGAACCCAATTCCAGGACATACGAAGCCCATAAGGTTTGGAACCGTTGAAAGGAACGACCAGAAAAATGTCGGGTGGGTGTTGCTGAAATTCGAACGTCAGAAAAAAGATCATAAGATTCCCACCAGTCTAACTCGATCAGTTTTTCTTCTGGGAAACCCCAGGATTCAAGATGTTCACCGACGCCGATAGGACAGAGAAGTTTTTTAATTTTTGTGCCCAGTTTTAAGATCGTTTGGTAATCCAAATGATCGTAGTGGTCATACGTAATTATTACCAGATCCAGTTCCGGAAATTCTTTGGCTGTATAGATATCCGTTCCGTTAAAAGCCTTTACTAATAATGGTGAGGGAGAAGCGTAGCCATCCAAAACAGGATCAACTAAGATGTTCAGCCGGTTTGATATTTGGTGGAATTTTGTGCAAAAGAAATTCGGCCGCAACTTTTAAACTGGACATGCCATCTTTGTTCATTTGATTGCCATGAATATTTTTAAATCCACCATCGGAAAAGTGTTTAGAATTGGTAACTCTTTCCCATCGAAGTCCGCTAACTTTTTTACCGAGTGAGTTGTAGTAAAAAATGATTTTTCCTTGCTGCCGAAGGCGAAAAGCCTATAGGCTAGACATAATTAGCCGAAGGCGAAAAGCCGTTAGGCTATAAAGAGTTTATCGGCAAGGAGTTAGAAAAGGAACAGTTATGATTAAAATTAGAAAGTCTCAAGATCGCGGTCAGGCCAATCACGGTTGGCTGAATTCTCAACATACATTTTCATTCGCGGATTATTATGATCCAGCCAATATGGGGTACAGCG
>JAYVAZ010000156.1:0-3874 GCA_043750675.1 Pseudobdellovibrionaceae bacterium
CGGCGGCCTCGACCAGCACGGCGATGTTGCGGCCGGCCTCGACCTGAATGATGACCTTGCGCACCGGCACGCCGAGCACGTCCTGCGTCAGTGCCCTAAAATTGTCCGCTTACGACGAATTGAATCATATTAAAAGACACTATGTTGAAGCGAAATGTGTCGATATTAGAACGATTTTAGTTTGTTAATTTGATGGAACTAAGTCTAGTTTTGAAATCGAAAATATCTCGGTGAATCACATTCATGTCACTTTCGAGTTATAGGTTTTTTACCACAAAAACAATAACTTGAAGGGATGCCAATATGACTACCGAGATGCGTAGAATTTACCTTGAAACCATTCGTTTGCGCTATAGAAAAAGCACTAAAAAACAAAAATCAATTATACTTAGCGAGTTCTGTGCTGTCTGCGGGTATGACCGCAAATATGCCATCAGAATAATATGGGGTCATGTAGAACCACGAAGCCACAGGCCAGGGCCTAAAAGAACTTACAGCCATAAAGTAATACCCCATTTAATTTACTTCTGGAATGCAATGAATAGAAGTTGTTCAAAAAAAATGAAGGCGGCCCTACCCTTGTGGATGCCATTTTATACTGAATCCATTGATCCAGAGGTTAAAACATTACTTTTGAAAATGAGTTCGGCCACCATTGATCGAAGGCTTCGTGAATACAGAGACAGCTCTGAATTAAAGGGTTTATCAAGTACTAGATCTTCTTGGGTAAAAAGCAAAATCCCGATTAAACTTTTAGATCACACCATCCAAGAACCAGGATATTTAGAATCAGATACTGTTGCACACTGTGGGAATAGTTTAAGTGGTGAATTTGTAAATACACTGACAGTGACTGATCTTTATTCTGGGTGGACGGAAAACAGAGCTTTGCTGACGAAGACCTCCGAACAAGTTGTAAAACAAGTAAATAATATTGAATCCAGACTGCCTTTTAGAATGCTTGGATTTGCCTCTGACAACGGAACAGAATTCTTAAACCAAGAACTGCATTTTTATTTAAAAAACCGTAAAAGTCCTGTCGAATTTGTTCGCCGTAGGCCCTACAAAAAGAATGATAATGCCCATGTGGAACAGAAGAATTTTACCCATGTCAGATCACTATTTGGGTATGCCAGATATGAAGATACAGAATTAGTAATAAAGATGAATGAAATTTACCAAGCCTATTGGAACCCATTATGGAATTATTTTACACCCTGTTTAAAACTTAAAAGCAAAACAAGAATAGGCGGAAGAATAAAGAAAGAATATGATACTCCGAAAACGCCAGCGCAAAGATTAATAGAATGCGCTAGCCTTCCCTCACCACAAGTTAGTTACTTAAAAGAACAATTACGGGGTCGAAATCCATTTTGGTTAAAACAGCAGCTTGATAAAAAGCTTAAAGAATTTTTTGAACTTGTCGAAAAGAAGAAAGCCACCTCGAAAGTAGCTGTCTAGTGATACGCATCCAAAGTGTCTATTTACTGTGATTCAATACGGTTACCGAATTGAAAACCGCGGTTGAAGTAAAAGGGAGGCCGTTCAAAAACGAAGCAATTCCCTTTTTTTCCAGGACAACTTCGGACGAGATCTTTATAAACTGATTCAGCCCAAAATAAAATACTAAAAAAGAAAGGGAAAGATAAAAGAGACGTACAGTTTGAATGAATTCAAAATTTTTAAATTTCAAGTTTATCTATCTTTTCCACTTTTTGTTCGTTGATATAGTCCAAAGTATTAAAATGTCTCTTATGCAGTTCAAATTTTATATCAGCGTTTTTCAAAACGTCTTCCAGAAGTATTTTCATCTTGGCTTCTGCTATTGGTCTTTTCTCATTAGTTAAGTTTCGACCAATTTCTTGGATTAATCCGTAAGCTTGGAAAAACCACGGGCTATTTTTCAATTCCGGAATAAATTCTGCATCAGTAGGAATGGATAATTTCCGATCCCTTACCTGAGTCACAAACAAACCATAATCATCAATATAAACCGGTGTATAAACAAACCAGTGTCCGGTAAAAAAAGAGTCCTCATTTAAATCAAATCCGACAATTACAAAAGTTGCGGAAAAATAAATGACAAGAAAAGAACTTAACAATAGCGGAAGATTTATTATTTTTCGGTGCTTGTTTTTATACCAAGAAAAATTAATTTTTATTTAAATTAATTTAGCAACTGACCTCTTAAAAAGCACGAAAAGGACATAAGTTTTCCTTATACTTAAAATAATTAGTAAAATTATATAGTTAGGCGATATGACACCGGATAGGTTGGCCCGTCCATTGCTCTAAGAATAAGCAGTTAGAAGAAACGCGACAAAAAAAGTCGCTTACTTTTAACCACTTTTCAACATGGAGGGGTCTAATGCATGGAAAGGATTTAAATAAGTCCGATCAATTGGGATCGGATGAAACGAGTGACGATCATATTATACAAATGGTCAAAAATGGTGACAAAAAGGCTTTCGGGCTTTTGGTACGACGCCATCAAAAGGCACTACTTAGAATGTGCGTGCGTTTGATGCGGGATGCAACAGCTGCCGAGGACATCGTCCAGGAAAGTTTTATTAAGGCTTTCGAGAAAATCCACAGCTTCGAGGGGCGTTCAAGCTTCAAGAGTTGGCTGTTTCAGATCGCTGTAAATACAACTAAAAATAAATGGAGATCGCATCGGGAAGATGCTGTTGATCACGAACAAATGCCTCAGATGTCTGAGGCCGCGACGGCAGAAAAAGATTTGATCAAAAATGCAGTTGCGCAGTTGATTGCAGAGGCAATTGAAACTTTACCATTTAGACAGAAGACAGCTTTAACGCTTAGGATTTATGAAGATCTTAGTTTTAAAGAGATCGCAGACATTATGCAATGTCCTTACGACACGGCTAAGGCAAATTTTCGACATGCTTTATTGAAACTAAAAGAACAGTTTCAACATGACGAAGAAATGGCGCAATACTTTACCGAGCACGAGCCGGAAGTATCAACAGTTAGAGACATAAACGCAATATAGACAAGGAACCAATGATGAAAAAATATAAAGAACTCGAACAAGGATTCGCGGAATACGCCGAAAGAGTTGAAATGGTTATGAACAAATTTGACGATGCGGCCCTCGAAGACCTCGAAAATAAGATTATGATTGATATCTTAAAAACGGAAGCTGATGTGATGTTGAATCAAGTGAATCAGAAAAAAGATTTATTAACTCAACACCACCGTCTTTGGCGAAAAGACTCTTAAGTCCTGTCCTTTATTAGTTGAACCAAGGGTGCAATTGTTTACTACGATGGTTTTGGTCGCAGCCTAGCCAACAAATGCATCTCGGCTTTCGGCTTAATGAAAATTCGGGTGTGGCTTTTTTTAAAGAAAGCCTACCTTATCCAATTACTGACTTGCTTTGGTCTAGTCCATTAAAGTTAGTCTGGTAAGACCCGATAATAGTAACATGAAAAATTTAAATTTATTTTTAAGCGCTTTCCTTCTATTAATCTCAAATAGCTCCTATGGAAAAAACCCAGCGCCCGCTTCCTGCCAAAATATCGATCCACTAGAATTAAGACAAAATCAAGAGACCATCTCTTTTTTTGAAAGACCGCAGGCTGTCGTTTCTTATATCGGAATTTCCAATCAACTTTCCCTTAAGGCAAATCAGCCGGAAAATGGAACTTACGACGAGTCCACCACTGCAAGAAACTTAAGAAATTATTTTTCGAATCGAATGAATTTAGTTTATGACCTCGTCAAATCAAAGGATGGGGATCTTAGTAACTTACGGAAATTTAGGGCGTCCTTTGATTCAGATACCTTTCCGAAGCTTGACGCTAGTCAATTGCGTGAAGTGGATTCCGTTCCTGTAGTTAAAGATTTGTTG
>JAYVAZ010000157.1:0-3179 GCA_043750675.1 Pseudobdellovibrionaceae bacterium
CAAGGTCGGGCTGGTGTTCAACCCGGCCACGCCGCTGTCTTACCTTGACCACACGCTGCACTTGCTCGACCTGGTGCTCATCATGTCGGTGAACCCCGGTTTCGGCGGGTAAATCCTTACGGCGTTTAATGGACTCAATCGACTTTTGGAATCTTCCGTTAAATTCTTTTAAAACGTCAAACGCTGATTCGTAATAGCAAAGCTCTTTATAAATAAGCATTTTTAAAATATAGGCTTCGGCCGAACGCGAAGGATCAAATAATGGTGCTTCCAGTGCGGTCAGAAGGCCCAGCGCTTTAGAATAATCTTTCTGATAATATTTGGACCAAGCCCGCTCTAACAACAGCTGCCCTTGTTCGCGTGGATTCAATTCTACTTTTTTAAATAGTTCGTACGAATTTTCATAGTCGGCTTTTTCAAATATCAGCCGTGCCATTTGGTGCGAGGCCTCGGTTTTGATTTTTGGATGAGTTTTTTCGCCATTGGCTAAATCCGTGAAAATTTTTAAAGACTGCTCTAGATCGTTTTTTTTCAAGGCTTCTAAGGCTTTAACATAGATTAGTTTTTGCCCCCAGAAACTGGTTTCACTAATCTTCGTTTTATCTTTTTCCGCCCAGGCCGTAAAATCATTTTTTGTATTGAAGTAAGCTGTCCAGTAGTTAATAAAGTCATTCAATTCAGGGGGCAAACTTTCGTAGTCTTGTTCGTAAATTAACTCGGCCATTAACTCTTCGTCTGGCTCTACAACCTCGGCAATGCTTTCCAATTCAAACAAGGCCTGAGTCGCAATGTTGGTACCCTGTTTGTTCAGGATCAAATTTTTCAAAGCTAACAACCCAGCATAGTAATTTTTATTCATTTTAAAACCGATAGCCATTGCCAGTTCACCTTCGCTGGAGGCTAGCGAGTCTTTTTTATTGCTGCGATATTTTTGTTCCCCGATTTTGATGATATAGGTCCCATTGCTGTCTTTGACGGCCATGGTGACTTCTTGCCAGAAAACCAAATCCTGTGGCACGTATTCGAATTTATCGACTCTATTCTGCGCCCATAAACTTAATGATAGAAGGGAGACTAAGGTAAAAATAGACCCGAAGGCCACTGACGATTTTTTCATAGTTTGGCCCCTGCATTTCCACCAAAGAAAAATGAGTAACCCATGATTACATAAATGTGATTGCGAACTGTTTCTTGAATTTCCGACCGTCCCGATAAATAAGTGTAAGACCGAATGTCAATTTTTAGAGAATGATTTTCTCCCCAGTAGAATCTTTGGATGATTCCGAAATCAATTACCGGGGCCGGATCAATTGAAAACTGGGCAAAACCAGCGCCGATCGCAAAACCTAATTGCGAATAAACGACCGAAGAATTAAATAGCAAACTCTTCGTGTAAAACGGCGACAAAATGTAATTGGAAGTCGCAACAAACTTTAACACCGGGAAAGTTTCTGGGTCGGCACCATAACTGGCCAACAATTCCTTTTTAAGACCAGAGGTTAATTCGGCTGCGCCTAATACATTTAAAATTTCCCAAGCCTGATTGTCATTGAAATATTTTGTGTAACTTGCGCCACCTAAAACAAATTTTGAAAAAGCGCCAACTGGTAGGTAGCCTAAATTTACTGTTAACTCACTTTTGACTTGGTATTTACGCGACATGATCAATTCTGGTTCCGGTAAATCATAGATATCGGCGAAGGCACTTAACGATAAGAAGGAAAGACCTAATAGAATTAGTGATTTCATTGGCTGGCCTCAGCCGATTTTTGAAAGTTATAACTATAAACAACGGAAACCGACAAGTTGGGCCTTAACGCCCCTAAAAGGTAAAAATGATTTCGAAGATCTAACTTAAACGATTGTTGTTTTTCGTATTGGAAGCGAATGATCGCACCGGCATTCAGGGTATTTACGTTTCCGTTATCCTGAAATTTACTAATTCCGTAACCGCCCACTAATGAAATATCCCCCCACATTACAGAACGACTCATAAAAAGGTTTTTCATATACAATGGGGTGTAGATGAAGTTAGTAGAAAAGTAGTATTTCAAAATGTCGAATTCTTCCGGTAACGCTCCGAAGTTATTAATTAAATATTTTTCTAAACCCGTCGGCGAATTCTTTGGGGACTGAAGGTTTAGAACTTCCCATCCCAGGTAATCATTAAAATATTTGGTGTAGGACATCCCCGCCGAAAAATAAGTATTGAAATGATCTAAGGGTAAGTAACCTAAGGAAACGGACAATTCACTTTGCAAAACATAGGGACGATTTTGGATAGCCACAATGGACGGTTTTTCTTCTGCTGTTGTCTGTGCCCATACGGAATTTGAAATAAACAAGATCACAATTAAATTCAAATATTTAATGAAGGAATGGAACTTCCGCTTTGGTGGTATAAATGACATATCTCATTGTGAGATTTTATAGCTTCTTCGGCAATGAAGTCCTCATCGGTCTAGACCAAATGCCATGTCTACACTTTCGACAGTTGGCCAACAAGACTCGACAATAGTTTTTAGTTCTCAATCTGGGGCAACGTAAACCCTTAACAATACAAACTAATTTAACTTTAACAGTGGCTTACCACTTGCTCTGTTAGTGTCTGAACGATCCCTTTATTTGGAGCTTTATGCAAAAGGCGAAAAATCACATTCTACATTTCCTGATGTCAGCGGCAGTAGCATCTGTGATGTTTTTGCATTCGACTTCAAATACCTCTACCCTAGATTTTTCTTCTAGTTCCGGAGCGGGTTTTATAACCTTTAAAAGTGATGGAACTGCAAGTTACCATGCTGAAGCACCTACTTTTACGTTACAATCAAATTTAAATATCACCCCACCGACTCCCCAACAAATTGTTAGAGACGCTGTACAGGTGCAGGCGCGGGTAGCCCAAGTTAACGCTAATCGAATAACCGGTAGCACGAAAGTGGACTGTGCTACTTGTGATCAAGGTGTAACCCAAAAACAACCGGTCGCAAATAATTCATGCGCTCCGGGAAAAGACTATATTGAAAAAGAAATCGAAAGTAATAAAGACACGAACAAATATCTTTTTGACATTCTTTCGATGAATAACCAGTCTTCACCGTTTCGCTCTTGTATTAAATCAAGTTTGTCTAACTTTGGAGCTAAAGTAAAACAATGTAGTAATCCCAGCGGAAAACTTCCCC
>JAYVAZ010000158.1:0-5770 GCA_043750675.1 Pseudobdellovibrionaceae bacterium
AACCTATGGTTTTCTTGGACTACCCTATATTCCTAGTTGGAATTACTTACTAATTTTATAACAAACGTAATGCGTTTAACCGCATTTCAGCAAAATACCCCTCGCCTAAATGATTTTACGTAGTAACGACAAAAGATGTTTTTTATTTTTAACATCCCATTTGGCCAAAGTTTGGACAGTAAAGTTTTCTAAAATTCACAATACGAATTTGAAAACAGTGGTTTCTAGATTTCTTAGTTTAAATGATCGTAACTGTTCATAACCAAAGGCCTATTGAAATATGAAATAAAATGAAATGCTCTAAGTTTGGATTGCCTCATTCGGCGGCACTTATGCGAAGTGTTAGCACAATTTTCATGCTTTACGATTGACCCCGATATTTTTTTTCAATCTACTATTTGCCAATCAAGCAAAAACACAGGAGCTGATGATGGCAATTTTTTCTGCATTTCAAGAAGGTGGACCTTTCATGTACGTTATTTTGGCGTTCGGTTTATTTTCTTTAACCTTTATTGTGGAACGGTATTCAGCACTTTACCTAAAATATGTAGCAACACCCACCACATTCCGGGAACAGATCTCTACATTAATTAACACTGGCAATTTTAAAGCTGCTGAAAAATTAGCCCTTCAATTGAAAAATGGATTAGGAACTATCGTCGCAACTGGCTGTTCACTAAAGGCGGACGGCGCTAGCGAAGAAGAGGTCCAAGCCCGAATGGACGAATCTTTATCGCAAGAAATGGGTAAATTAGATCAGAAAACAGGATTTCTTGCGATGTTCGGAAACGTTGCCACGCTGGTGGGACTATTAGGAACAATCTCTGGAATGATTCATTCCTTTGCTGCTGTGGCCACTGCTAGCCCTATGGATCGTGCCACCTTATTAAGTAAAGGTATTTCCGAAGCAATGAATTGTACCGCGTTTGGCCTGATTGTAGCGGTTCCTGCCTTAGTGGCATTTGCCATTTATCAGAACCGTACGGACAAAATCATAACTGAAATGACCAATCATACGACCGAGATATTTCATGATCTGTTATTTAAAGTCGATCATACTCGCACTTCCAGATCGGCCGGTAAAACGGTTGCTAACCACATGCCTGATATGAGTTTGTAATGGCTGGAGGCGGAGGGATTCCTACATCCGGCGGAAGAAAAAGCTTAGATGCCGAGATCAATTTAGTTCCCTTTATTGATCTTTTATCTATGTGCATCTGCTTTTTATTGATGACGGCCATTTGGATTGAAATCGGCTCCTTGGAAATGCGTCAGATCTTGGGAACTGACGCCGCTGCCGTAACTGGCGAAGCCATTGATGTGCAGATTCGATTTCGGCCCGACAAAAATTTTGACTTCATGATTGAAAAAGGTGGTCAAACCATTCAAACCGATACCATTCAAGCGGCAACAATGGATTTGAAATTGGCCATGTTAGGTCAACGAGTCAGCAACTTAATGGCGGCGGTCTCTACAGACCCAAATGGAGTCCCAAACATCACTGGAAGAATTATCCCGAATAGCAGCGTGAATTATTCCGAGCTAGTCGCCGTTTTAGACACATTAAAAAGTTATGGCATTTCAAGTCTGGGTGTTGTCCCTGTAAAGGAATAAACTATGATCGGCATTAAACATCTAACCGGAGTTAATTTTCAGAAGCACCTGTTAGCACGCAGATATAAAAAAAATAAAGTAAAACGAATCATCGTGGCTGGCCTAATGCTGACCTCGATGGTTGATATGTTTAGTCTTCTGGTTATTTTTTTACTGCAGTCGTTTTCCAGTTCGCCTGAAGTTATGGCGATGAGTAAAGGCGTCGTTTTGCCATCGGCAATGATGGGCATGGCCAGCAAAGATGCCCCAGTTATTTCGATCTCAAAAGACGAGGTCTTATTGGATCAAAAACCGGTGGGAAAACCAAGCGAGTTATTAACAAAACCGGAACCGATATTAGCGCAACTGCAAAGTTTGAAAACCATTTGGGTCAAAGCCCACCCGACTGAAAAATTTGGCGGCGATATCCATTTACAAGCCGACAAAGACTTATCGTCCGTTGTTGTGTCGCAAGTAATGAACCTACTGGTAAGTCAGGGTTATAGTGCAATTCATTTAGCTGTCGTTTCAGGACAGGCCAAATGACCTTAAAAATTCTTGGACTGATTTTGACAAGCAGTTTGATTTTTCCTCTGACTTCATTCGCGATTTCAGCGGCCGACATGAGCGCCGAAACGGAAGCCTTGTATTTAAAGGTCTCCGATGAAGATCCCATCAAACCAAGTTTGGCTTTAAAATTAGCCGATTTGTATTTTGATACCGCTGTTGAAATTGATAAAAAGAATATTGCAACTGAACAAGCCTACAAACAGGTCGAGAGTTACAAAAAAAAGGCCCTGGGTCTTTATGAACAAACATTAAACGGTTTCAGCGGAACGCAAAAGAAACCTTCTGAAATAAAAGGTTACCGAATATTATTTCAAACGGGACGTCTGTATACTGATTTAGGTATTCCTGAAAAGGCCGACCAAGTATTTCGAAAATTAGCGACGCAAAACAAAGATCTCAAAATCCAGCGTGAATCGGCCCTTAAAATGGCGGAAAAGTTAGAAATTTCTGAAAAAACCAATTCCCTAAAAGAGGCCAGAGATTTATTTCTGTTGGCCTATGCTTCTAGCCCCACAAAAGGTTTACAATCTTATATCTTGTATCGGTTGGCCTGGGTAGAACATCGATTAGGAAACACAGATAAGGGTTTGGAATATCTTCAGGCCAGCCTGCTAAAGGCTGATCCGTCTTCGCAACAATCTATTACCAACGATATTGTTTTATTTACTTCTAGGTCAACGATGCCGGTCGTGAAGGCCGTGGCGCTGATCCAGTCAATTTCCGCAAAATATAAATCCGGACCGTTATTGGAAGATCTTTCTGATGCTTATTATACTGCCGATCGCCGTGATGAATACATTCATACATTAAGGATTGTAAACGAAAAGAATCCAAAAATAGATTGGATTATTGCGCAGATTGAATTTCAGTACAGCGAAAAAAATCCAGATCAAATTAAACTTTTATTAGGCAATTTGGAAAAATCTGCCGCAACGATGCCCGAGTTTTCAAAAGATACAAAAAAAGTAGAATCAGAAAAAATTCTTTATAGATTACTTGTGCAGTGGGATGGGGAAAAATCCCAAACCGAAATGTATCAGGAATTATTCCGTAAAGGCGCTTTACAGTATGTTGTCCTGTTTCCGAAAACCGAAAATACCGAAAAAGTAATTGATGGGTGGGTAGCATCCGAAAAATCTGACGAAGTGAAACTAAATCAGTTTTTAAGTTGGGCCGACCAACAACGTAGTTTAGGTAACGCACCTTTAGAACTAAAGTTGCATAAATGGACAGCGGCGCTGGCAACAAAATTAAAACAAACTCCTTTGATTATTTCAGAGTCAGGAAAAATCACCGCACTTTCCAGAAATCCGGAAGATCAACGTCAGTACAAGTATCAAACCGCACGGGCCCACTACGAACAGAAGAATTTCACTTTCGCGTTACCATTGTTTATAGAACTTGCTAAAGTTTCCGAAGACCCGAAACTGAAGCCCGACCAAATCGCGATCTACAGTCAAAACTTGGCTATGGACATATACGCCGTAGATAAAAAATATGATGCAATCATTGCCCAGAGTGATTCTTGGACTAAAAATAAAAATCTAATAGTCCTTGCCGATCGCGACCCCTCGTTACAAAAAGAACTCACTGACTTTCAGGGTGTTGCAGACAAGGCCCTTTTCGAGAAATCGACTTCAGCACCCTCAGAACAAAGTTTAAAGGTATTCACACAGTTTTGTTTGCAAAAAATGTTTTTGCCGAAATCTTGCTCTAATGCGGAGACTTTATCAGTCCAGTTTAAAAATCAAGAAAATCTAATTTTAGTCTTAAAAACCCAAGAAAATAAGGATGATGAACTTCTAGCAGAATTAGAATTCGGTGCGCGCTATAAAGAAGTCGCAGAAATTTTAGAAAAACGAATCAGCAAAACTTCCGACACCAAGGCTTATCTTAAAACGGCATTAATGTTTGAATTGGCCTATGACTTGAAATCTCGAGACCGCGTACTGCACCAACTAGCTGCCAAAATACAATCGCGTGGAAAATTTGAAAACTCTGACGAGGAAGCGGCACTCTATTTTACTTTCAACGATGCCAAGATGATTGACCAAGAAAGTTTGTCGTTGCCTTGGAATACCGCTAATATGTTTCAAATCATTCGCAAATTAGAAGACTCAGGATCAGGCAATAAATATACAAAAGATGAAATGCTGAAAACTTGTGAAAACCAGGGCCCGCGCTGGGAACAGTATCAAATGGATAAATTGACGCCCCTTCATGCCAAATTGACCGCGATCAAATTTTACGGAAGATCCAGTCAAAAGAATTTCCAGCGTAGAAGTGACCTTCTGAAAAAACTAGCAGAAGATTCGCACTGTCTTATTCAAGGCGCCGGCAACAGTACCCGTTTCGCAGTTATGAATGCGATCTCGCTGGATTATGCGCAGTTTGCAAAAGAAATAGATGCAACCCCTATTCCCGCTGAAATTACCGGCGAACTGTTAGACCAAGTTAAAGAACAAATCGCCGAGATGAGTAAACCTTTTTATCTGCAATCGGAACAATGGAAGCAAGAATCAGAAAAATACTATGGAAAATTACTTGCCGAAGAAAAAGTCATCGTAGATCAGAAATTTAAAAATACGAATTGGCAGTTTGCGACGACTTCGGACCTAGGGCTAACCAAACCAGCGCAAGCCACGCCGGAAAAAACTTCACTTAGCTGGCTGCCTTTGGTGCAGCAAGTTCAAAAAAATCCTTATGATAGTGGAAAATTGAGCAGTTTAAAACTGTACTTCGATTCAATTGGAAAAACGCAATTGGCCAGTTATGTAAAAAATCGAATGGAAGAAACAAGGTAAATGATGAAAAGATTCACTTTGAAATTAGCATTGTTAGGACTTGTGGCCTTTAATCTAAGTCACGCCCAGGCTGCGCCAAAAATGACCACTCCCAACGAAGAATCAACTGGATCCGTAACTGACTTGGACGCCAAAAGTCCAAATAAAACAGCAAAAAAAGTGACTTACAAAAAAGGCAAAGATCTGTCTTTTGATTCGCAGGTTGTTGAAGGAAATGTCTATCGCCCGGAATTAAGCGTTGTTACTGGCGACACTGAACTAGGCGGCACCGGTGTTTTACGTTTACGAACGGAACTAAAAGACCATATTTTATTGGATATGGGAGGAACCTCTTTATGATGCGTATTTCTTCTTCGCAGGGACGAACACTTCGATTAGTTAAACTAGACGGAGATTTAAAGAAAGTAAATTTTCACAAACATTACGGTTTTGTTACGGAAGAAGCTCACTCCGAAAGAACCCGTATTCGTAAAAACTCCGGTCGCCAGGAGATCAGTGCCGATTTTGATTTTTCGTTTACCGCAAAAATCGAAAATGGCAAAATGGATATTATCGAATCCAAATCTTGTGAAATTAAACAGCACGATAATGTCATTTATTTAAAAACAACGTCTCAAGTTTTTCATTTGGATTTCGTTTTACCCGTCGGTGATGAGGTCAAATTAATTCCCGACAAAAGAACGGTGAAAAAATATTATTATTTGGCTCCGATATTTCTTTTCCTGATTGGCCTGGCAATTTTAGTTCCGTTCCTTAAAGGCGGCGTGACCCAAGACGACGCCGAGCGGGGTGTGCACCGCGCC
>JAYVAZ010000159.1:0-2766 GCA_043750675.1 Pseudobdellovibrionaceae bacterium
GGGGGCCAGTTAGCAAGCGATTATTTTCTATGCTGTTCATTTCCCAAAAACTCTTTAAGTCAGTTAATGGAAGATGGGCAATGTTTTCGAGGGAATTGGGGACGGAGTGGTATCGTTGCTTGTAGAAAGCACTTTTATTTTTCGCTATTTTAAAAATATCTTCAATGCTAAATACCGTCATTACCCATCCTTTGACCTAATACAGATTTCAGTTTACCGCTGGATTTTACATACACTAAGTTATTTCTATCCATCTTTTGAACCTTAAACTGAAGCATTCTTTCCTTTTTAACGACCAAATCTAAATCCGGATAATTTTCTAGACAATAATTTGAAATTAGTTCTTCGTCGATTTTTTCAGCATTGGAAAAATTCAAATTTAATTCAGAGTCTTTAGTGATTACCAACTGAAAGGAACCAGTAAATTCGGGGAATTCACTTAACAATCGCTCGAATTGTTTATAGTTTAGAAAAATAGTACCTACTTTAAAGACGTCGCCGTACCTGCCTAAAAGTTCAAATCGGGGACTGGTTCTGCCACAAAGGCATTCGGATTCGACCCAACGGCCCAAATCGCCAATTTCATATCTGGTAATGGATTGGCCTTGTCTTACTTTAGAAGTTAGGATCATCCGTCCCGCTTCACCGGGTTTTACTGGGGCATCTATTTTTTGATCCAGAATTTCCAAATGTTGAAGATGATCGTGAAGATGATGTGTCGAGCCTTCGCAGAATTGGCACTGATATCCCATCGGACCAGTTTCGTTGCTTCCGTAGGTTGCCGATCGAATCCATTTAACTTTGAACTTTTCGGTTAAGACTTTTCTTTGCGAGTCTGGAAAGTGTTCTCCGCCAAAAAAAACTTTATCAATTTTTCCATACTTTAGGAACGCGGCTTCATTTTCTTCAAACAAGCGCATTAGGTAGGACGGCATTCCTAATAGAACATTTACTTTTTGTTTTACTATCCACTGTCCAACGGTTTTTAAATCCGTTTCTGCCGCCATCGTCAATTGTACTGCTTTTAATTGTTCTAAAATTGAAAAGAAACTTAAAAATCCACCGTACAGGCCTCCGGCGAAGAAAAGATTTATACAGCGATCTTCTTTGGGGTCCAACCCGGCGGCAAAAAGTCCTTGCGCCGCGAATTTCATCTGCATTTCGTAGTCGTCATAGGTAAATATAGAAAGTTTTGGTTCGCCCGAACTTCCGCCCGTCTTGAAGTAGACTTGAATGTCTTCAGGCGGCAGACTGTTTTGTAATGCGCTGACATCAGCACTAGTCATAATTTTTTTGTTTAACAGATTTACGTTTTCTGATTGTTTAAAAAGTCTATTCTTTTCATTGTTTGGGGCTAGTTCTTCTAAGTAGGATAAGCCTTTAGGAACTTGGCTTAATGCTACGCTGATGCGACGAGAATATCTTTGCAAGGCGTATACACCGTCGTGCGGTTCTCCTAGGTACCCAGCTGTCATTTGTCCGACTTCAGTAATTCTAGTCACCCCAGATTGCAATAGTTGTTGGGTAATATCATATAGGTTTGCGTTTTCGCACTGTAAACCCACTGTTTGTAAATAGGCACGCAGCGGACGTAAGGTGTGAAGAATATTTTTACGTAATAGGGGCTTCAGCCAAATTGTTTTGTACAATGGGGATGCTTGTAGGCCGCTTCGTTCATCAATAAAAATTCTCCACTTGTTTTGATCGTCGCGAAGATAAGTAGGCTTCGTCAATGGATCCAATGCCTGTCTGGCCTGCTGAAGTAGTTCCGCCTGGGTGATTTCTGCCTGCTCTTTCCCTTCGGGTTGGATGCCCGGGAATGCCGGTGCGACGTTATCTAATTCTTGTCCCAGCAGTTTAGCAAACTTCTGCAGTTGCGTAGGATCGGAGGTTTCCAGGTACACCACTTGTGGGCTAGAACAAGACTGCTGGTCAAATTCGCAAATATCCTTAGCCAACTTATTGATTGCTGTTTGATTGTCAAAATGGGCCTCATAAAAATAGGCGAAGGAGATTTTTGGACCCCAGGCGATCAACTGCGTGTGCAGAGGAGTCATTTCGCGGATGACCTGTACAGTCTCTTCGTTTCCCCAAACGACAACCCCGTCGGCGTGGCTGATCATTTGTCTAAGTAATAGATTTTTAGAAATAGGAAGGTACACGGCCATAATAAAGTTGGACAGTTGATGAGTACTGTCGGCTTCAACCAAAGCAGCAATCAGACTTAAAGTGTAGGCTCTACCCAGAGAAGGAAGTTTTAAAAAATTTCCGTTTCCGGCCAACAGTCCTTCTATTAACGTCAAAAAGGGAACGTTGGCGGCATTCGACGGCGCGATGTGAACGAGGAATCCCAAAGGAGACCAAGATTCGAAAATACTATTTTGATAATCTATTCGCTCCAAGGCGAAAGGCATTGCCTGCGGTTTAGATAAACAGAGTTCCCGATTAATTTTCCGCTGCAGCGATTTCTTTTTTACAAATTCGGAAACTTCTAAGACAGTATTGTCGACTTCTTCTTTGCTAAAACTAGGATAGGAGCCTTTTAAAGAATTGGCGACTTTGGTACGTTTTTCCGTATTGGCCAATAAGTCTTGGCTTAAACGATCGCAGGCGGCTAATACCCACTCGATTTCTAAACGTAGTGTGCTTTGGATACTGAACGTTTCAATTTTTTCCTGCAGTTGCAGATCGGTTATCCATTCGCCTTTCCAAAAATGCATTTCTTCGGTTTTCATATATTTGCCCCGCGAAGTAATTCAGCCGCGG
>JAYVAZ010000160.1:0-7917 GCA_043750675.1 Pseudobdellovibrionaceae bacterium
ATGGGATAGTACATCCCTGGTCCTAAAAGGCGGAAGATCGAATCAGCCATAATGAATTGAGTTCCCGCCAAAATGAAAGCTAGAACCGATGCAGCCCGAAAATCTTCTTTGGCTTTATCAGTAAAGGCTGCGTAGTTCGCCAGCAGACCGAACAGAAAAAATATTGAAAACATAATTAAAAATCGGGTATCACCTGCAAAAACCACCCAGCGCATTTGTTGGTCACTGCCTTTGGAAGTGTAAAGACCCATTGTCGGAACAAACCAGCCAGAATCAATCGTCTGCATTTTGCCGTCGCGGGCTACCGAAATCGCTACTTGTAGGGGATGATCGCTTTGCATTCTACGATGCGAAAGATCGATAGCAATAGGAAGGTCGTTATCCAAGTAATCACCGGTTTCGATTCGCTCGCCATCAATCCAAACTTCGTAGCGACTGAAAAGAACCCCTAACATCAAACGGGTTGCACCTGCAGATTCGGCCTTCTTTAAATCGGCCTGGGAAATTTCTAGTCCTAGCCAGAAAGGCGCGTTTAAGTTTGATTCGAGAAGGTGATAGTATTCAGGTGTCCACCGATGCAGTGTTGATTTCCAAAGATCCAAACTGGCCGCCTGTGCCGGGCACTTCAACGCTGCCAATTCGCCCCAGCAATCTTGATCGGATTTGTCGAACAAAACAGAAAACCGCGAGGGTTCAATTTTTATAATGGGCTGATGTTGCCCATCTTGATATTTGCTGAAGGCTAAAAGCAAAGCGAAAAAAATCGCAAAAGCCCGAAACCCATTTAAAATAAATTCACGGAAGAGTTGAGCAAATTTATGCGGACCGTGTTGACGGTAAAGGGAATGAGCTAAACGATCGATTGTTTGACTGATAAACCCGCGTTCTTCCATTATCTTTAATCGGCATTATTCTGTATTTTCTGACTAGTCTTTGGGCGGGAATTAGTGTCAAACGAAAACGTTTGCACTAAAAGTCAGTCTTAAACCTGCTTAAGTTTTATGATAGTATTTTATTTATTTCACTTGGCCGATTCGATTGTTTATAAAAATTCTTATAAATCTGCGAAATATTTTGATAGTTTGAATTCTTTAAAATTTCTTTCAGCTGCTTTTCGAATAACGTTTGATGACCGACTGCAAAGGCGCATTCAAATGTCGACAGATTCTCACTATCATGATTTGATTTGAATCATGGCAACTATCTTTTCCAAAATTATTTCTGGTCAGATTCCGTCATTTAAGGTGTTCGAAGACCAGTGGACTTATGCCTTTTTAACTAAGGATGCAATGCAGCTTGGCCACACGTTGATTGTCCCTAAAACAGAAGTTGATTACTTTATCGATGTTCCAGAACCTTACTATTCAAAAGTCTTTGAAAATGCTCGGTATATCTCGCGAGCAATTCAAAATGTAACCGCTTGTAAAAGAATTGGAACGATTATAGCGGGCTGGGATGTACCGCACTTCCACTATCATCTGGTACCTATGTTTGACTATCATGACCTTGATCCAAAACGCGCTAAAGAACGAACACGAGAAGAAAATCTTTCTATGCAATCAGCCTTGATAAGTGAAATTGAACGACTCGCGGCTGATTAACAAGTGATACAAATCAGTTTGTATTAAGAACCTTAACAAAGAAAAACTAAATCTAAGAAAACATGGAATTTCATTCGAACAAGCTAAAGAAGCATTAACTTGTAATCTTGTAGTTGTACTTAAAGAAGATTCAGATTCTGGTGAGGAACGATATGTTTATCTTGGAATCTGCAAAAAATTAAACGTCCTTGTCGTGGTAGTAGCTTATCCCGACGAACAAATTACTAGAATTATTTCCGCTCGTAAAGCAAATAAAAGGGAGAGAAAATTCTATGAAGCGCAATTATGATTTTTCAAAGGCAGCTGCTATCAATGGACCCATAAAATCAAAATCTAAAGTCGATGCTGCGTTAAAGGAACAAAAAACTTTGACCTCTATCAGACTTGATACAGACATCATTGAAGCAGCAAAGAAAAAAGCCAGTGCCGAAGGTGTTGGTTATTTAACTTGGCTCAATAAAAAACTTCGAGGAGCTTTCCTTGGTGAAGAGGCGATCGAAGATCGAGTTCAGAAACTTGAAAAAGCCGTTTTTAAAAAAAAAGAAGGCTCTTTAGCAATTAAAGATCAACTTTCCAGTGAATAAGTATATTGAGGCTAGACAAAAGGCCTCTTCTGTCTCAATCCAAAGTATCCCCCGCAGGCCCCTGGGATTTTTGATGAGCTCGATGCATCAACGCTTATGTTACGAGCCGTCGCAAGCACCCCTGGCTATGTTTAGATTGATCGTTTTTCTAATTGATCGAGACATAAATTCGATTGAAGACTTACAGTCTATAAAATCAGTTTACAAGTGATCCTAAAGATGAGATCAAGCCTTTATGGACGAACAAAGATTCATAGCAATTGAAACTAAAATTTCACACCAAGAAGTCATTTTAGAAGAGCTTCACCAGGTTTTATATGCTCAACAAGAAATTATAGATAATCTAACTAAAAAATTAAAAGTTGCCGAAGAATTATTAAGAGCTACTCAAGACATCCCCTCGGCTGGTGAGAAACCTCCGCATTACTAACGTTTGAAACGTAAATTTAATTCTCAGAAAATTGACATGAAACGACCTAGTTTATTTCGCGATGAGGATCCAAAATGGATTTAAACTTTTCCAAATTATCAAAAAATTTTATTAAAATTGAAAAATTCCTACAAGCAAAGGAGGGCCATTTAGTCCCGATGATAGCGTGATAACAGGTCTTTCAGAATCATGCGAACTGGCGTCCATGATTGTATCAATCAGCTGCCAGAATCGGGAAATTAAATAAGCACTGATGGCATATTTGTTATTGGTTGACCCAACATTTTCAAATGCGGAACCCATTGCAATACTAAAGGCAAGTCCATCAACTAGCGCAAAATATCTTCCTTTATTTTCCCATCGATTTTGAATATTTTGCCCGCATCCGAATCCTACTAGCCAAGAACAACCGACTGCACCAAAATCTGAAAGCTTCCAAATTTCTTTTTCTATTTTTTCTGTCTTAACTTCTTTGTCACCAAATCTATCCATAATACCGATACTAAAATATCCGGTATTTAAATTAAAATTACCAATTTGTTCACGATTAATTCCTATTTGAAATCGTAAGCGACTGGAATCTCCGATTTCAGTGCCCACTGCTAAAGTTTGATTGGTTCCTCGAACAGGAGAAAAATCATAATTGCCACCATCGTTAGCAGTGCTTGTACTTGGCTTTTGATCAATGTGACCACTTAATTTGTGTTCATTATAGGAATAGCCAATATAAACCATTTTTTTTGAGTTGTAACGGTAGCCCCATGAAAAACCAATTTCATTGTAATTGACTTTAGAATTTGCATTCCACAGGTGGCCGCCTGGACCAAATGTATAAGCTTGATCTCCGGATATTGTATTGTCGCCAAAACCTATAGAGGTATAGACGGCCGCAACTTGAGAGCTTTCAGCAGATTTAACAAGGGACTCACCTAAAAATTGATACTTCAATTGAAGTGAAGTTGTTGAGCTCGCGAAATTTATTCCAATATCTAATTTTTCATTAAAACTTGTAAGGCCCTGACCAGTTACGCTTCCACGTCTGGTTAAGGTTGGCTCATCTAAGGTGGGTGGACGTGAACCTGCTGAATCTGTAAATTCGTAAATATTCGTAGGATGCAAAATAATTTGATAAGCAAAATCGAATTCGCCACCAATGGTTTCGGGGGTTTCCACTTTGGCGTTTGGAATTGAAACTTTCAAACTAGCGCAAGCGGAAGTCATAAGTAAAAAAAGGGCAATCAAAAATCGCACCTACAAAGCCTAGGACAATTTAGCATTAATTTCAACTGTCATTTCAATTAGCTTGAGCCATTTTAAATAGAAGGCTAACAGGCCTTTTCAGTTATTCACCATCGTATCCCCCGCTCGCCCCAGCCCCATTTTCGATAGGCTCGGCCCCAACAAGCCTTACGTTTCGCCACAAATTTTCCGAATTATTAAGAAAATAAACCCAGACTTCTTCACAAGGTCTCCAAAGTTAATTGGGTTACAAATTTAATACAAAAGATCCTTAAGAATCCTACGTACTTAGTAGAAATTCTCAAAAAACTAATGGAAAATCAATGCGGAAATGACTGGCTAAGTTTCTTAAGAGGAATTTATGTGCTATTCAGCTAAAGTTATCCAAGAAGCAAGGAATCTCGAAAGACTATTCAGAGCGGATGCTGACTACGAAGCCTACCTGGATTTGCTGAAAAGGCGAAAAAATTTATATGAATAAAGCCATGGAAATTCAATTTCTAAAGGACGTAAAATCTATGGAAGAAAAGGAAGTAGGAGCTATAATTAGGAAATGGCGCGAACAAGAAACTAAAAGATTAAACGAAGAATTGGAAAAACAAGAGGATAGACTCAAAAACGCGCTTGAAAGTTTAAAAAAGAAGGAAACAAAAAAGGCGTTAGAAGAGAAACGAATTTCAATAAGCAAGATTTCAAAGTGCAAATACGATTTAACCAAGTGTGAATCAGAAAAAATAGAATCAGATAGCGACAGCAGAATTTATCCTCTTCATTACGTTTCGGTGCTTCATCTTAACAACAAAGGCAAAAAAACGATAACGCCTATGAGATACCTGATGCGTCCTCATACTGAAGATCCAGACTTCGATTGGACTCATGGGGGATGTTACAACGCTAGATTTGATAGCCTAACAAAAGTTGCCTTTTGGCGAGATTCATTAGAAAAAAGACGCGGAATTATCGTAGTTGAAAAATTCTATGAAAATGTTCCGTTAAAGAATTACCCGAACTACAAAAAACTTCCCAAGGAAGACCAGGAAAAAGAAAATATCGTAGTTTGTTTTGAGCCAAAAGGTTTTGAACAAATGTATATCCCTGTAATCTGGGATAAGTGGAAGAAAAAAGGCGAGCCTGACCTATATTCAGTGGCGCTAATCACTGACGATCCGCCAGAAGAAGTCCAAGCAGCAGGCCACGACCGCTGTCCTATTTTCTTAAAAGCATCCGCCGTTGATGTTTGGTTAAACGCAGAAGGCACGAGAAAGGAAATCAAAGAAATTCTAATTGAACGAGAAGCTCCAGTTTACAAACACAAGGTCGCTTAATTTCCATTTTCTCCGGTTCTGAGCCGCCGTCTCGCTGCCCTTGATTCTCACTTTCTTCCGACTGCACTTAATTTTCGCGTTAATTACGGCAAGCTGCGAATTATTTTCGGATTGATTAATAATAATTAAAAAAATACTTTTTGATCTATGAAGTACTGGCAAGCTTGATGAAGTTACGTATAAAATGAAGAGTCACGTGACCGGCTTATTTCCAATAACATTTACTTTTTAATCTAATCGGGATTAGATTACGATCGGCTCAACACTTTTTATAGTAAGTATAAGACAAAATACCAAGACCTAGCCCTAACGATAGTCTAACAAAAAGTCTGTAGACTTTAGGCTCTAGTCTTGTTTTGATTTAGATATAAACCAAGGATGGTATATGTTTTCAAAAAAGTGCTTTCACTCTATTTTACTATTAATAAGTCTTTTATTTTCACAACTTGTCTACGCTAGTGAAGAAATAAATCTGATCAAGAATTCTAATTTACAAATGGACTCTTCTCCGACCAAGCCACCTCCGCGTTTTAAAAAAGTAATTTATGTTATTTTTGAAAATGCGGCAGTTGCCTCTGTAATGAAAAATCCTATTTTCAAAGATTTAGCAGATAAGAATGTCTTCTTATCCAATGTCTATGCGACGGGACGCCCGTCGCAACCAAACTATCTAGCAATGGTAGCCGGTGATTTTTTTGGGGTTAATTCAAATAGCAATATTGATTTAAACTACACACACATTGGCGACCTTCTTGAAGCTAAAGGAATGGATTGGAGAGCCGTTGCTGAAGACTACCCTGGAAACTGTTTTACCGGCGCTTCCAGCGGAAAATATACGCGCAAACACGCCCCTTTTATTAGCTTTAATAATGTAAGAACAAACCCGGCACGTTGTGCAAAAATCACTAATGATTCTACCTTTCTAAAAGATTGGAAAGACGGAAAACTTCCAGCATTCACATTTTACTCTCCGCACATGGATAATGATGGACATGACTCATCCATTGATTTCGCCGCCGATTGGTTTAAAGGTGCTTTCCTTGATGAAATTCAAAAAACTCCTAGTATGCTTGCCGATACCTTACTAATAGTGACTTATGACGAAGGTGCCCATTTTGGAGCCAATCAGGTATACACCGTCCTTTTAGGCGCAGGAGCCAAAGCTGGGTTAAAAGTTACTGATCAGTTAAGCCATTATTCTTTATTAAAAATGATTGAAGACGAATGGGGACTAGGCAACTTAGGTAGAAACGACAAAACAGCGGCCCCGATTCAAAATATTTTTAACTAAAAATTAAATCTAATCTCATTTTTAAAAACAAATAATTTCCATTAAAAGCTGACTTAAATAGTCAGCTTTTTTTATAAAATCTCTAAAGAACAGACTCTTCCTAGCTAAAAATGTATTTTTCAAGGCATAGCTCTGGTTGACGCAGCACTGAGACTAACATAACTAAAAGGTCATTTCGATCCTAACCCAAAGCATCCCCGGCCGGCCCATGGGAACTTTACCGGAACCGTTATGTTACGAGGCTGCCGCGAATCCGCGGGCTCTGTTTAAACTAACAGCAAACATTAAACAAACCGCTTTTTTTGAATTTACATGACAGTCTTAAACGCCAATTGTCAAAATATTTATCCAATTGGCGTACTAATTTTCGATTCTTTTTTTTAGGTCTCTCAAGTTTTGTCGTTCCTGTTTATCGAAACAAATGGACTTCAAAAATTTGAGCAAGCATTAAATCAATTAATTTAATGGCATCTTATCATTGGCCATGGACTGTATTAGTTTTTTAATCTGGTTAGCAGCCGCTGAATTTACCTCTGAAATTTTATCCAATCCACCATTGTTTTCATCGCCAAAACCTAATGCAAAAATAATTGCTGACTTATTATTATTTGAAAAAATAGTCAATTGGCCTCTAGAGCTTCCAAAGCTGCTGGGCGAGCCCTCTCTGTAAAGACTTTCTCCCTGACTTGCCTCATCGACATTTTTAGAAAGTATGGCTAGATCTGTTTTTTTAAGTTGAATGTTGGGCATATAATAAAAACTTGCCTGCATACGATTTCTAATTAGCACCAATCCGTTAGACAAAACAGAAATATCAGAATGAGTGATTTGATTTCCATAAGAATAGCGTATCATCTCTCTTATAGTAGTCGCTGCAAAAACTGATTGTGTTGCTAAAACTAAAAATATCTGTAATAAAACATTAATTTTTTTCATAATTTCCTTTAAGTTTAAAGTTTTAAAAATTAACTATTTCCCAATTAAAATAGCTAAACAAGTGCCGAGATAATATATCAAATAAAATAAATTAACGGCTAAATCCGCTTTTTTTAATATTTTTTTAAGTAAGTTATGAAATATTTTTCTAATTGTTGAAACTTTAGACAGCAATTTTTCAAATGCAGTTTAGTTAAGGCCATCCGAAATTTTATTATTGTTAGGGAAAGGGCTTTGCGGTGAAATGATTATTCTTGGATAAGAACTTGAGTGTCGCCTTCGTCTCTTAACAGAACGGTTGTGGCGATTAATTCAGGAAAAATTTGAGGCTAGAAGATATAGACGGCCCTCCATTTTACCGAGGGCTACCAACAAGATGCATTAGCAATTGATTGGTACCTCAATTTGGAGTTCAAAAGAACTTCCAAAATACTAAAGAGGAGCCGTCTATGAACGAAAAAAATAGATGAGCGTGTACGAGTGCGAGTTAAAGTGAATGCATGCGGATGAG
>JAYVAZ010000161.1:0-1547 GCA_043750675.1 Pseudobdellovibrionaceae bacterium
GTTAAAAAATCCGGACGTAACTCACCCAGTTCGTGCTGGATATAATATCCATCGGAATCTTCCTTAAGAAATGGGTTATTCATAAAACTTCGCGCTTACGATTATTAACAGATTCTGTATCATCCATAAGAACAACAAAGAAGAAATACAATATCGATTAAAATTATAAAACAACTGGATCTGTGAACCTAAGGGGCTACGAATCTGTTCTGACTTTTTTAAAATAAGGTAATAAATCGCAAAATTCATTAAGGTGAACAATAATAAACTGTAGGAATCAAAATAAACCCACATAAAAATAAAATGCATAAAGAAATAAAAAAACCAAAGTTTTTTTACTCGAAAAAGACTTTTATCAAAACCCAATTGGTTAATAGTTAGTGGCAACTGATTTTGACCCAGTTCGAAAATATCACGAAAATTTTTAATTTGAATGTAGAGAAAGGCCAGATAACCATTTAAGATGCCAATCCCGATCGACTCAAGATCAAAATGACCCGTAAGAATAGTCTGAAATCCCATTGCGAACAACGGCCCTACCATCCAAAATATTGACCACTCACTAAAATTTTTAAACTGGGCCGATGTTGTAGATAAAATAAATCCAAACACTGAAAAAACAATGAAGAACAAAATATAAATAGAAATTTTAGGAACGGCAAAAATCACCGGCACAGCCAAAACTGAAGCCAAAATAAAAAAGACGGCCGAGTACCTTTTTACTTGGTAAGCCTTAAACCAACCTTTTTGAATAGCACGGCTACCTGCCTTTGAAAAAACGCGATCGGTTCCAGTAATATGATCGCGAAAATCATTTCGCAGACTTAAAGATGCGAACGCAAAAAAGCAACTTGTAATAGCCAGAACTACCAACCAAGGATCGATCATGGACTCGTCCAAATAACTTTGAGAAATCAAGTAGAAGGAGGGCCATAGTAACCAAATTAAATTTTTAATTTTTAAAAGAACAAACCATTTTGTTAAAAAAGAAACTTTTGGTATTTCCGAAACGTCTTTAACTTGAAAGGTAATTTGTTCATCGCTCTTAAACACATTCAGACTTTGAATCGGCAGGGCAATTTTTTCGGTAGAGAACGTGCCCAATAAATATCGCTGAAAATCGGCATCTGATTTCGAAAGTGTCACAAATGAATTCACTTTATTTTTTTCTCCAATAAAGTAAATCAGTTAAAGGGGTTAAAAATGGCAGAATGGTCTGCTGTTCAGGAGTCAAAAGCGTTTGCAAAGTTTGCAAATGATGTTGATACAACTGGATTAGAAAAACATTTGCCTGATCAAATTCTTCAACTTTTTGGTCAAATATTTTTTCTCCGCCTAGTTTAATTTTAAACTCTTGTAGACTTTGAATTTGTTTTAAACTTTTCTTTTCTTCCACCGGAAGTTCTTTGACTGCAAAAGCGCAAAATGAATTAAAGTAGCCTGATTTCAAATCGCCTAATAAAGCTTTACCTTCGTAGTTACGAATATCAAAATCTAATAAGTCATCACTTCTTTGGAAAAGCTGCCCTAACAAAGTTCCCATTTGA
>JAYVAZ010000162.1:0-1636 GCA_043750675.1 Pseudobdellovibrionaceae bacterium
TGCCCCGCAAGAGAAGTTGTTGTTTCGAACTGACTACGGTTTTCGATTGAAAACGCAGGCCGTGCATACAAAATGGATATAAAAAAGAAGAGTACTAAATTGAAATCAATATTTTTTTGCTTAGCTAGCGAATTTTGAGGGCCCATATAAAACTTCTTTCTTGCTTCGGCGGTTTAGGGACCAACTACAATTTTTCGAATCCAAAGGTACGCCGATGAAGATGCATCTACTCGCGCTGCGACGCCGCCACCGTCAAGAGTTGTCGTCGAAGCAATACCGACCAGTTCAAGATTTTCATGACTACCCGAATAGACGGGGCTTCCGGAATCCCCCAAGCAGTAGCCATTGGGTAGTCCAACGATACGACCTGGCTCGAGCTTGGTTAATTGCAGGGCCGAAAATCTGAGTTGACCTTTGCGACCGGCTTCCTGAAGAGTCTCGCATCCGTTTCCAACAGAAGTTAGAACTTCTCCAGCATACAAACTTGTTTGCCGAATCAGTGCAGGGCTAGCCGTTCCAGGAACAAATGGTTCATTGTCGACGTCATTTGTCACAACTAAAATAGCAAGATCGCTTGTGTCGGGATTATCCGCAATTTGATCTGGACTTAATCCCAACATAATTCCTTCTTCCCATGTTGGATGAACGAAAATTTGGTCAATCTTTAGTTGAAGTCGTGCGATTGGCTCTGCGCTATTTAAGGCCAACTGCACACTGGCGCAAGCATGAAATATCGGGGACCATACAATCCCGTTGGCATCTCTGCTTTTAGTTACGCAGTGACCTGCTGTCAAAATATGATGAGGAGAAATCATGACTCCTCCACACAAGTATACCACCGGGGAAACCCAAGAACCGAAGGTATTTGGAGGAGCGATAGTTCCACCAATGAGCGTGTGACCCAGTTGGGGAGCCAAAGTCAGAAAACACAAAATCGTGAATGAGAGACCCGAAATTTTAAACATCACTAAAACCCTCTTCCGTTGAAAAATAATAAATGGTGTTGAATTTTCATTTTTTAAAGTAGAAATTGTTTTATAATTCACTCAGCACGAATTTTCCAATTAATTCACCGATCATTCCGAAGATGTACTGAATTCGTCTAATGTGTTTACACTTACTAAGTAAAGTTTACAGGAAGCATTAGAATGGTATAAGAATTTAAAACCACACGCTATTAGTTATTGTCAAAAAAAGTCGACAAAAGCTAGGCTTTAAAAACCAAAGCTTGCGGTGCGCCTTGGCGGTCATCAAACCCTCAACAGGGCTTATCGCGAACCCAAACGAAATAACTCTGCCAAGCAAGACCCAACCCATCTACTCAAAAAGTACCAAAACAAGCTTTAGGGCCAGTCCAAAAGAAATATGGCTTCTAGGATGATAGGTTAACATATGGACCTTATGTTTTAACTTCTTCAGTTGAATTCATTAAATCATCCTTCGCTTTTTCAATTTTTTTAGTCTTAACGACAAATTCAATTGAAGGTTCGGTCTGCCCATCGAGTTTGGCTTTTTGAACTTCTCGAAGTAGTTGACGTAAGAAAATTTCTTCGTCATAAAATTTGTCAATAATTGCATTTAAATCAGAATTTGAAAGCGAATCTGGCATCTTTTCGATGAGCCAATTGACGATTTC
>JAYVAZ010000163.1:0-1562 GCA_043750675.1 Pseudobdellovibrionaceae bacterium
GGCGATTACTATTCAGGGGTCGATTTGATTAAACCTAACTTAGACGAAGCCATCGCCCTGGCCGGAATGAGCGACGATCAAGTTCGCTATGATCAGGACAAGATCATCGAAGTAGGTAAAGCGTTGCAGAAGAAAACCGGTGCGAAGCAGGTTGTGATTACACGTGGTAAAGACGGAATGATCATTTTCTCTTACGATCAGGTGGTACAGGTTCCGACCTATGCCCGCCAAGTGTTTGATGTGACCGGCGCTGGGGATACGGTTATTGCGACCATTGCGTTAGCGCAGGCCGCGGGTTTGACCCTAGAACAATCTTGTCAATTGGCCAATTTTGCGGCCGGCGTAGTTGTAGGACAAGTGGGTTGTGTGCCTTGCACAGTAGCCGAACTGAAGTCTTACATTCTGAGTGCGAATTAATTACGTATCTGCTGTTATTTTGATAGTCAAAGGCCTCTATTTTTGTTAAAAAATCCTCCAATTTAAAACATACGCAGAAATACGTTCTGCTTACGACTTTAATATAACAGGAGGATGTTATGGCTGATTTAAAGCCAGTCGAAGCTCAAAATGCTTCAGATTTTTCAAACGAACCGACACCGTCAATCAATCAACCGGGATTAAACGAAATATCCGCGGCCACTACAGAGGCCGGTGAAGAGATCGTCAATTTCTATGATCTGACTTTGGAAGATCTAAAAAATTACTTAAAGCAATACGGTAAAGAACAATTTCGCGCACAGCAAATTTATAAATGGGTTTACGAACGCCGAATTACAAATATCGACGAGATGTCGAATCTGTCTAAGGACTTCAAAGAAGAATTCAGAAATAAATTAGATTTTTCGATGCCTAAAATATTAAGTCACTTAGTTAGTGTGGATGGAACGCAAAAATTTCTTTTTGACGTCAAAAATGGAAATACGGTGGAAGCCGTGATCATCCCCTCTGAAGATCGCTTGACGTTATGTATTTCCAGCGAAATCGGTTGCAACATGGCTTGCAAATTTTGTTTTACCGGAAAACAAAAACTAAAACGCAGATTAACTGCTGCGGAAATCGTCGGTCAGTTTATGCAGGCCAGTGACGTGATCGCGGCAAAGGGATTAAGAATTAGCAATGTCGTTTTTATGGGTATGGGCGAACCTTTGGATAATTCGGACCATGTGTTTAAGTCGGTGGATATTTTACACGAACCGTTTGGTCGCAATTTTTCTAGACGTAAAATTACAATATCGACTTCGGGAATTATTCCAGAAATGTGGAAAGTGGCGGCGGCGAAAACTCGTTTGGCGGTCAGTTTAAATGGATCCAATGATGAAATCCGTTCGAAAGTGATGCCGATTAATAATCGATATCCTATTGCCGATCTTTTAAAGGCCTGTCGGGAACATTACCGAGTCAGCAAAGACAAAATCACTTTCGAATACGTTATGCTAAAAGGTATAACGGATAGTTTGGTGCATGCGCGTGAGTTACATAAACTGACCCAGTCGTCTACGGGCAGGACATGCCGCTGGGCCAGATCATGGAAGGCCAGATCATCTCCAAGCTGGTGCTTTCGA
>JAYVAZ010000164.1:0-2813 GCA_043750675.1 Pseudobdellovibrionaceae bacterium
GTCAACTCCAACGCCCACAACAACTGTGGGTCGAGCCCAGTGGCGGCACGTCTCAGGCGCTCCAACTCCGTGGCCATGAACTCAGCGAGGGAGTCATCGGCGGCAGCGGCTCGGGCCTCGGCTTCGCCGCTAGTTGGATCATGAAGACGATTAATACATCGAAGTAAAGTTGATTTACCGGAACCGCTAAGACCAATAATCACTAAAAACTCACCGCGCTTTACATCAAAGGTTACCCCTTTAAGTGCTTGGACGCCATTAGGATAGGTTTTTACAAGGTTATTAATTTTTAAAATGGTCTCAGACATAGCAACCTCAACAAAAAAAAGGGACAGAGCAATCACACTCTATCCCTAATTAAAACTCAAAAGGAAATTATTTTTTCATTAAATCAGATGCGTCTTTGCCTAATGTTTTTAGCATAGCACGTACAGACTCATAATCAGCATCAGTTGCCGTTTTTAACTCGGTAACTCCGTAGATTTTTTCAAAACTTGCTTTGCCTTCTGGAGTTTGAACGAAACTCATAAAAGCTTCGATGATTTTCAATTTCAGTTCTTCCGGAAGATCTTTTCTGAAAATGATAGGATCGTTTGGTATTGGCTCAGACAACTCAACGATTTTCACTTTTTTCTCAACATCAGGATATTGAGTTAAAACTAAACGACGAGCATCCTGAATTTTACCTTCGAATGGAGGCGAATAAAATGTCGCACCACCGTCTACTTGACCTTGGTAGATCATAGAGACAACAGAATCATGTTTCATTGCAAAAACAGTTTCTGAAGGTTCGTAGTTCTTATCTTTCAAAACTTTCAGCGGTAATAAATAACCAGAAGTAGATGCTGGATCTACGAAAGCAATTTTTTTACCTTTGAAATCAGCTAAAGTTTTGATCGATCCACCCTCTTTAGCAATGAACTGAGCCTGATAAGTCGAAGCGCCATGTCTTAAAACAGTGATTCTTGCTTCGGCCTGATATTTATCGTGGGCTAAGATGTAACCAAAAGTATTGATTGCAGCTACGTCCGCTTTTTTAGTTCCGAAAGCCTCTACTACCGCGATGAAACTTTGTGGAATTCCCACTTCAAATTTGTACGGTGTTGCTTTTTCTAAGTAATCTTTGAATGTCTTAGAATTGTCTTCGATTACTTTCGCATCAACCGATGGAACGAAAAACAATTTAATTGGATTTTTTTCTGAACCCAACTCGCCTTTGTTACTAGTACAGCCAGATAGTGCAAGTGCTAAAGCGATAAATGTTAACGCCGCAGTCACTTTGAAACCTTTACTCATGAGAGTCTCCTTGAGGAATAATGAAGTGTTTATAGACTGCGAACTTTTAGCAAAAATAATTTATAATTCCAAGAAATCTCTTTGATTTTTAGATTCAGTTCTGGCTGAATGGGTTCAGATGACGCAAGATTCAAATAACTCCCACCCTAACCTTATCCTGACAGAAATTTTAAGTAAAATTTGCAAACTAACAAGCTTGGGAGAGGATTGCCTGGTTGTCTTCGACTTGGACTCTACATTGTTTGATGTCAGCCCTAGGCTGAAGAAGATTCTTGTCGATGTGGCCGAGTTACCTGAAATCAAAGTCCAAAATCCTGAAGTTTATGAAAAGTTGATAAAGGCCTATACATTACGCACCGACTGGGGAATCAAAGATGCCCTGGTTCGAGTTGGGTTAGATCCTAGTCACGGTTACCCTGATCTTCACGAAAAAATTAAGAATTTCTGGGTTAAAAACTTCTTCAGCAATCATTATGTTCACTATGACCTTCCTTATGACTACGCCCGAACCTTTGTTCAGGTCTTACATGACATGGGATGTGAAATTGTCTACTTAACGGGCAGAGACACTTTCAGAATGGAAAAAGGCAGTGTTGAGGTTCTGAAAAAGTGGAGCTTCCCCCTGGACAAAAAAGCCAAATTGGTGATGAAACCCGAAAAAGGCATGGATGACGGGCTTTTCAAGTCGGACTGGTTTAAAGATCACAAAATTAAGAATTGTTGGTTTTTTGAAAATGAGCCCGTGAACATCAATGTCCTTCATAAAAATCACCCTGAAGTTGACATTGTTTATTTCGAAAGTACTCATAGTCGCAAAGAAATGGCGCCTGACCATTTAATTAAAATTAATTCTTTTCGAGTGGACTTTGAAAAACTGGCGAAACAGAATTTTTCTTTATTTAGCCCCCTTGCGAAAGCATGCTACGACGATATTGAAAAACGACTTATGCAATATCACCTTTTAAAATTTGATTTTAAAGAAATTCCCAATCATTTACTTAGCCAGTTTCACCAAAGCCCTGCAAAAGAACAAAAGTTAGTGATTTTGTTGCATGGTTTCTTGGGAACTCCTGCCGAAATGCAAGACATCGCAGCCCAATTGGAATTGAAAAATTATTCTACTTTAAATCTGTTGATTCCTGGATTTGGCAAAGAATATAAACTGGCAAATATGGTGGATTACACTTATTGGGAAAACTGGCTGAATGATATCGTACTTTCCCTGCATGGAAACTTCCAAGAAATTCACATGATCGGATTTTCTACTGGCGGTGCATTGATCTGTCGGCTGGTGAACTCACTGCAGGAAACTCCGCCGGCAATGGTTGAAGCGTTGAATAAAAATAAAACCACGGCGGCTGAAGTTCTGAAGAAAATAAAATCAACTGTGTTGATTTCCCCTTACTTTTTCCCAAACTACGGAATATTGAAATTTCTGCGACCAGTTTTAATGAAATTTGTGAAAGTCTTAAATATTAAAAATTTATTTTACTTCACTAAATATCCAGATGTGTTGG
>JAYVAZ010000165.1:0-4347 GCA_043750675.1 Pseudobdellovibrionaceae bacterium
TCATATATTTCAGTGGTCAGAGGCCATCGATATTGAGAAAAATCATTGTCCTTTCGCTGTACCCAAAATTTAAGTAATAGTTCGCCTTGCTTTCGATGATTTGGAGGGAAATCTCTGTAAAGAGCCAATTTTAACAGATCAGGAAGATCGCCAGATTTTCTATTTTTATTAGTATCCATTACAATAGTATTCCAAACAAGTTCAGGAATCATGAGAGCTTTCTTAAGCATTGAAACCGAAACATTTTCTGGTAATCCCTGTCGAGCGGGAATACAAAAATCAAGAAAAATTTCAGAGGCCTTCATTAGTGTTCTCCCGAGTTTACATTTTGAGATAACCAGTTAATGGCTCCAGGTGTTTCATGCCACGCCCTTATCGCCTCATCGGCATAAATGACAGCCTCATCTTTTGAGCCCATCCCGTAAGATCCTGGAATTTGTTTTGGCATTTTAGTTTTTCCAATCAGATAAGCCGGAACAAATTTATTTTTCTCTATAGATTTATTTAGCTGGTTCAAAGCCTTCTTCGACTCGGCTCCATACTTTTTAAAATAGAGAAGAGTCATATTGTAACTAAACTGCGCTGAGCCTTCGTCTTTGAATTGTTTTTGTAAAGATTCAATACCTTCAAAGTCATTTTTAATTAACAGGCAAGGCGTAAGAAGGTAGCGAATCCCCTGATTGTCACTGGGATTCAACCGCAAGTTACCTTTAAAATGAGCGATTGCTTCATCTTCATAGCCTAAATCCCAAAGTGCTTGCCCAAGAAAAGCCTTTGCACGCATATAGGGCCTTGAATCAATTTCAAGCCAAAAATGTCCCTCATTTTCTTTGAAATATTTTTTACCGAGATGCTTTTCTCCGACTTCAACAGCTTTTTTTAAATACTGTAGACCCTCTTCAGGGGACTTTGCTTTTTCCTCGGCTAATATAATCCATGCATCTGATAGATTCGGATAAATTTTTAATGCCTCCTCGGCCTTTGCACGACGCTCTCGACCTGATTCCATATCCATAGCATCATAAATCATGTCTTGAGCAATATCGGCGGGAACTCGGGCAGCTATTTCTTCATACTCGTCGGATATTTCATCCATACTTTTTCCAACAAGCATTTTTTTTAGATCATTTACAGACATATTTTTCGATTCAGATATTTTGCCGATTTGTTTCATCATTTGCTCCATTTCTCGCTTGAAACTTATCGGATCAAAATTTTCAGGAGTGTATTCAGCCGCACGATCTTTATCAAGGCAACATCTTTTATATTTTTGTCCACTTCCACAATGGCATGGATCATTTCGTCCAACCTTAGTCGTGTTATTCACAACCAGTTTCATGTTTCCTCCAGAGGATAAAAAATCACTTTTACTACTCCCCATAACAGCTGCCATTATTAATTGTGCAGTCAACTCAATACAATTCATTTTTAGAGTTAAAATGTCAAAATTGCGGCGCACAATTCGTTATTTGCAGATCCTGTTATCGAGGACATCGCTACTGCTCCAACTACTGTAAGCGGAACGGCTATGGTGAAGTTGAAAAGCGAGCAAAAAAGAAACACGCACAAAGTCTTGAGGGACGACTAGATCACTGTGATCGCAGCCGCCGATATCGCTATAGAAAAAAATGGGGACTACAACTTTCCGTGACGGATGAAACTTCCGACTTCGATCGAGATCCCCTATATTGCGAGCCTCCCAATAGCCATCAGTGTTTGGTTTGTGGAGCCAGGAGATCAAATGAAGCTTTGGAGCTATTCACAATCCCACCGGATCGAGGGAGACGGTAAGCTTGTAGAGCAGGCGAATAAATTTTTTGAAGCCTGTGAAGTTCACGGCAATTCGATGGATTCAGTTAAAACCTATGTTTTTGGATTAATGCGATTTTTTCGCTGGATCAAAAGCGATTGGACTCATTTTGAAAATTTCACTCAAAAAGATCTACAAGACTGGATGGCTTCAATGAAAAACGAGGGGCTTAAGCCAAGCTCCATCAATCAACGCCTCAATTGTGTTCGTGGCTTTTATAGATTTTGTTTTAATGCCGCTATCCCCAGAGCTCCGGGTGTTCTCTACCCTAAAGGGTATTATAGAAATCGTCGATATTTTAATTACGGTGACAACGCCGGAAGGCGCCCCAATCGCGAACTCTATATCAAATCACCTAAACCTGTATTGCAGCCAATGAACCCAAATGAAGTGAATAAATTTATGGCTCACCTAAGACGTTATCGCGACGTCGCTATTGTTCTAGCAATGCTATCATGCGGACTTCGGTCAATGGAAGTCATAGGGCTTAAATTTGAAGACGTTGATTTTCATCAATGTCAAATCAGAGTAACTGGTAAGCGTCGAAAAGAACGGATTGTTCCGATGTCATATCCAATTATGCAGGCCTTTGAAAAATATTTGGTTTTTGAGCGCCCTTCTAAAAGTGAAAACAGATTTTTTGTTATACTCAGGGGAAATGATGCCGGAAAGCCACTGAATAGAGAAACTTTTAGATCATTTTTTAGATATCATAGAAAAAAACTGGAGTTATCGCGGCTCATCCGCATGAGTTCAGACACGTATTTGCTTCGGATCTTGCTAGGAGCGGAGTTCAAGCTCAAATCATTCAAGAACTCTTAGGACATGCTGAAATTAAAACAATTCAAATCTACATTGACCTAAATATAGATGACGTCAGGGCTGAATATGATCGGGCCATGAAAAAAATAGAGGAGCGTTATGCTGCGATTCAGACAAAAACCACTACCTCCGGAAGCTGAAAAATTTCTCGTCGAGTTTGGAGCTGGAAAAACGAAAAACACGGCTAATTTGTATCGTGCAGCTCTACATCATTTTTATCGATTCCTTACGCAGTCACGTCTTGATTTGGCCGAGATAAAAATTCACCACATAAATGAATTTGACGAGGACCTAGCACGGCATAATTTAAAATTTGTTACCCGTAGAGCCAACATTCAGCAAGTTCATAAGTATTTGCGATGGCTCGAAATAAAACAGGTGCTTCGAGAAGGATTTTCTAAAGAGCTTTTTCCAAATTATAAACCTCAATTCATTAAAGGCAATCAAGCTAAGTTACCTGAACTCGCAGAGCGATTTCTTGAAGTGATGTCCGTCACTAGAAAACTTGCCACCGTCAGTGGACATAAATCTGGTCTTCGTACCTTTTACAAAAGACATTGGAAGACCGGGAAACCAGCCTATAAAATCGAGCGAGAGGACATTGATCAATTTCTTATAGACCTAAAAGATAACGGTGTTGCACCCAATCAAAGAGCCGCTAGGATCGTTAATTTTAGACTTTATTTAGACTGGCTCTACGATCATCGCGCCCTTAAGATCCACCCTGATGATTTGATTCGAAAAACTGACTTTCCCAAAAAAGACAAACTCCTTCCAAAGCCATTTCCAGTTGATGTAGATATTGAAATTCAAAAACGTCTTCAGCAAAGTAGTGATATCGATCACCTGGGAGTATTGTTAATGCGTCGATGCGGCCTGCGCGTCGGTGAAATGCGCAATTTGACGGTCGACTGTGTAGGTGAAGACCTGAGTGGAAATTGGTTTTTAAAGGTTCCACTTGGAAAGCTTCACAACGAAAGAATTATTCCACTTGATCCAGTTACTGTTGATTTAATCCATAAAATTAAAAATATAAGAGCTAATTTTCCGGAACCAGGCACCAGCACCCACTACCTAATATCAAATCCGTTTGGTAAACGTCGAAGTCGGACTCACTTTGCCGCTGTTCTACAGAATATCACCAAAGACCTTGCTATTCCTGGGAAGGTAAATCTTCATCGCCTACGACATAGTTTTGCGACATCACTTTTAACTGCTGGCATGAGCCTTTCCGCCATCAAGGAATTGCTCGGTCATAACGATATACGCATGACTCTTAACTATGCGGCAGTAACCCAGGAAAAACTTCGAAATGAATAATTCGCCGCGCTCTCAAAAATTCAAGAGCAATACAGTGTCACTAGTTTCAATGTTCGAAAACCAGATCTGGTTGAAGGAATGAATCAATCATTTTACGAAGCCCAACGGTACATTAAAAAATATGCCGAAGACATTGGCAATCCAGATCCCGATAAACTTCGTCGATTATTTGGACGTCTCATGACATTACGGCAGGAGTTTTCTGATCTGTTAAAACTAAAAACTCAAAATTAATTCGGTTTTTTTTAATTTTGGGCTCTATGCCTCGTGGCTTTGCTTTTTCATATTTTTTTTACCTGTTGTGTGCAACGAAATGTCTTCCGGTTTGAGGTGCTAGCATAGCAGTTCTGATTGCCTCCAAAACAAGCTTGTTAGATCAAGCAGGAGGAATCAAT
>JAYVAZ010000166.1:0-5620 GCA_043750675.1 Pseudobdellovibrionaceae bacterium
GCTAACTGATGTAGCAAAACACGTAGGGCGCGGTGACTTTTCGAAGACTGTCCCCGTACATTCTAAAGACGAATTAGGTCAGCTGGCCGTAGCACTGAACGACATGATAGTGGATTTAAAAACTAACATTGGCGAGCGCAAATTGGCAGAAAATGCTAATCAGGTGAAATCCATTTTCCTGGCGAATATGTCGCATGAAATCCGTACTCCCCTGGGAGTCATTTTAGGATTTGTGGAAGTTCTTAAGGGGGGTAAACCTTCCCGATCAGAAGAAGTGAAATATTTAGAAATCATTGAACAGACCGGGCGAAAATTAAATCGAATCATTAATGATATCTTAGACATTTCCAAAGTAGAGTCTGGTCATCTTGAGATGGAAACTAATGTTTTTACGGTTAGCGAATTATTTAACGAATTGAATATGCTATTCGAAATGAAAGCTCGACAATCCAAAAACAAAATCATCTTTAAAATCGACGAAAATGCACCGCAAGAAATTGCGACAGACCGGTTACGTTTACTACAAATTTTAACAAATTTGATTGGCAATGCGCTTCGATTTACCGATAGCGGTATAGTCGCGATTAGTTATTCCAATGAAGGGTCCAAGTTGAATTTTTCAGTTACTGATACTGGGACCGGTATGACAGAAGATCAAGTGCCAAAGATTTTTCTGTTGTTTTCTCAGGCCGATCAGTCGAGAACTCGAAAGCATGGCGGGACCGGATTAGGCCTGATCTTATCAAAAAAGTTAGCGCAGGCGATGGGTGGAGATGTGATCTTGAAAAAAACCAGCCCCAACCAAGGGTCGACTTTTTTAGTAACCATTGCCAATGAAATTGCTAAATCAAATTACAATCACACGGGTCTAAAAGATCCCGAATCTACTTTGCCTTTTGATATTGATATCTTAAAAGGTAAAAAAGTTTTGGTCGTTGATGATAGCGTTGAAAATCAACTTTTACTAAAAGTACTTTTAGGTAAGGCCGGGATTGAGGTCGCTAATGCTGAAAATGGTGAGCAAGGTGCGAAGAAGGCCCTTTCTAATAATTACGATATGGTATTGATGGATATTCAGATGCCAGTATTAGACGGTTATGAAGCCACTTCAAAATTGCGAAAGCTTGGTTACACCAAACCTATTATTGCGTTGACTGCAAATGCGATGAAAGAAGATCAGAAGCAATGTATGGCGGTAGGCTGCAACGACTATATTACCAAACCGATTGAAGTAGATAAATTATTTCGTTCGATCGTGCGCAATCTGGATTTGGACTCCTAAAAAAATTTAATAACTGTAGGAAGTGGCAAAGGACAGCCCGGTATTTTCGATTAAAGACGACCCGCCACTTTGAATGGCTTCGTATTTAGAAGTAAAAAGATTAAGCAAATTAGTAAGAAATTTTACTTTGGTCGATACCCCTACATTTACATAGGTCAATAATGTTAGATTATTTTCAGTTGCGTAGTCACGAACTTCTGAATATTTAAAGCCTGACATGAATCCGGTGTCTTTAGAATACTGCCATTGGTATCCAAAACCTTGCGACGTTCCCAGCGGGCCTTTTTCATCTTCATTGCCGGGCCGATCACTTCTTTCAATTTTATCGAAATCAACAACTAGAAATTGGTTTTCAGCAAAGGTATATTTGATACCAAAACCATATTGCATGGGAGATCGGTATGGATACGCGGTCGAATTAGATTTATCTAATACGGTTCCATCGGTGCTGATATAAAGGTTGTCTTCGGTGCGGGAAGATGACATTTCCTGACCTTGTGGTTCGAAATAGAATCCTAAATTTAATTTTTCTAATTTGTAGAGTCCACCCAAACGAATCGAACATGCGGTTTCATTGACACTTTCTAAATTATATTCTGATCCGGCAACAGAGGCCGTTTGTGATTTGCTAAGACGCAAGTTTTTTGTATTTACAAGATGAACCATAGGACTAATTCCGTAAAAAAAATTTTCCGAAAGGCTGCCGGCATAAGTAGCACCAAATTTCGAGTTTCCCACCGAACTTTCAATATTGGCCGCGGTTTGGGTTCCTAAGATGTCTACTAAAAAGTATTTCGATACCTGTAGGTCGATTTCGTTGGAAAAGTAGAAGGAGACAAAATGTTCACCTAATTGAATTTGATTCATCAGATAAGCCGAACTGGATTTAAAATTGGGGGGAGGGCTTCGATCACTTAATTGATTGCTGGCAACGCTGAATTGTGTGATCGACAATACCGAGGTTGCGGCTGAAAAATTACTTTTTTCAAGTCCATTTATACCAGCCGGATTATAAACGTTCGCGCCAACCGATGCATCCAAGGCAATTCCGTTGTTTCCTAAAAGACCTTCATTAAATCCCCTTGGCGATAAATTGTAATAACCATAGGATACCGAAGTCCAAAGTGACAGTGCCGTAACAAATACACAAAGAAGCCGTCTAATGTATGTTTTCATTGGTCGCAGTCGGGAGATTAGGTTTTGGAATTTCCATTGTAACGACTCCATCTGAACTTTTGCCATCCAAAATATTAGTTGGATTGTCCAAATCAAAGTTCACGCCGCTAATATAAAAGTACTTGCTCATGTAACCGCCGGCGGCGCCGTTAAAAGTGGCTTCGTAGGCCACCGCACAAAATTTATTAAACCCCTCAAGAATTGATCGACTGGTTTTTGCAAAGCAAAACTTTACGGTGTTGCAATCCACATCACCGCAACGACTAATCAGTTTCAGCCGGTCATTGCCAAACAAAGTGTTTTCAGTTGCTTTGTCAGTAAGACCGGCAAATGTACTAATAAGTTTTTCTGATTCATTTTTAAAAACGAAATGAACAAAGTTGCTATCGATGTAATTTTGTTTGTACACGTTAATAGAGTAATATTTAACTCTGTCTTCTTTTGAACCTGCGATGATCACTTCTCCGCTGGTTGAATAAGTTGGGTCGCCGAAGTATTCAATGAAGGATAGTTTTCCAATGGTAGATTCCTTGTTTATTCTTCCCAAATAAAATGAGTAGTTAGGAATCTTTACTTCCCCATTTTCAATTCTGGTTTCTTGATTCATGTATTTTTGTTTCAAAACTAAACGATCATTTTTGTCGGTTTTACATGACGCCAAAATATTTAAAGTAAATATTAAAATAATGATAAACAGTTTTTTCAAAATCCAACTCCAACAGTTAATCCGGCCCAAGCAGTTGGTTTGTTTAATAACATTGCCAGTAAGGTACCTCTAAAAAAAGAATTTGAACTTACTTTGTATTCGTATCCAGTAGCCAAATTCGGAACAGCGATAAGGGCGTTCACGTCGGCCTGCACGCCAGACCCGGCTTCAATTTGGGCATTATAAGAGCGTTCCGTTTCAGGATCCTGATAAGAAATTTTCAGACTGCGAAATAAACTAGCGACATCAAAATCGGTTTCTGATTTGATCGAAACGAAGGTGGCACCGGTGGAAATGAACGGGCGGTGTGATCCAATTGGAAAATAAAATTGAGCATAGATTGGAAGTAACTGGATCAGCGTATTACTTTGTGCCAGCGTCGGATTTAAATTTAGAGACTGGTAAGAATAGCCTATCCCCATTGAAATACGCGGTGAAGGAGAATATTCATATCCCAAAGTATAAAGTCCACCTCGGCCAAAGGCTTCTACGTACACACTATTTTGGTTTACATAAGAATTCAGCCGTTTATAGTTCATTGCCGAGGTTTTAGTCGGCTGTATATAAGTCATAGTATCTGCATGGCTTTGTTGGATAAAAGCGAATATAATGAGAATCCATTTGAAAATGAAGATAGCCTGTCGCATAGTTATTTAGGTAGCAAAAGAGGGGCCTAAAATGAAATTTGGATTTCAAAAAAATCTGTGTAATTCTTTGATTACTTTAGGTTTTATTTTAAGTGCGAATAGTCTTTTTGCGCACGGAATGGACGAACCAGGCCCACATCAAGGCAGAGTACAAATGCCGTCCACTTACCATACCGAAATTCTCATAGAGAACTCACAAGATGTAAAAGTATACTTGTTGGATATCGAATTTAAAAATCCCGTGACCGAAAAGTCAGAAGTTTTAGCCGTCTTCGAAAGTGGCAGGACAAAAGTGGACATGCCGTGTATGGCAGAAAACGATTACTTTATATGTCGAACCAGACAGACCCTGAATTTTAAACGGGGTAAATTAAGAATTAAATCGCACCGTGAAGATGCCAAGGGTAGCGATGTTATATATGATCTTCCTTTAAAGGAATGGAAAAAGCCGGCTACAAAGGCCAGAAAAAAATCTTTGCAGAAATCACATCATTAGTTCGGATTGCACAATAAAATATTGTACGCCTTAATTTCGTTTTGTTCTTTTTGATATTTATTTAAGCCAGCTGGGGTAGCACCATTGATCATTCGAATGGCCTGCACATCACTGATTTCTAAAAATTTAGAAACCGATTCAATATTGGAACATTTGGTTGTTAATCCAGTACGAACTGTTTGAATCATATCAACCAACCGAAAACTTAGTTCATCAGGATTGTCGGCTGACTTTCGTAACTCGCCCATCAACTGAACTAGTAAATCTTCTCCAGCTTTTTTGCGGGATTCGTAGTTTTCTATTTTTTTCAAAGTAAAAATACCCTGTTCAAACCGTTCGTTCACTTCCGGTAAAGTTTTTCGGGTCTCGTCGGGTTTTTGATCTTGCGTATAGGAAGACATATCCTGTGTAGTCGGAGGTTTTGAGTTGGACATTTGGTAACCAATCAACGCGGCTACCAACATCAAAGTTAAAGAAGCAAAATAATATTTAAATCTGGCTAGTTTTTTCATTGGGCACCATCAGCATTGATATTACAAGATTTTCCAACAAATTGCTCTAAATGTTTTAGGTCACGATGAATGTTGCTGTAAAATCCACTGGCTTCTTTGGCGCGATTTTCAATTTTCTGAAGTTTTGCCGGTGAGGGCTCTACAAGGTTTTTACTTAACATATTTTTTGTGTAGGAATATACAACTTGGCGTAATTCGGAAAGGAATTTCTTCACGTCACCGCCAGCCAATAGTGTTCTGCCACGGCCGCTGGCAGCAAATATCTCGAACGGTCTTGTAATTCCGTTAGAGCCAGTATTGTGACCCCAGTTGCTAAGTTCTCTTAGAAGGTACTCTTTGTTTTCTGGAGTCAAGCTAGACAATGATTTTTGACCGTAAGTTTTTGCGTTCATCACTTTTTCTAATTGTTTTCGGATCATTTTCTTATGAACAAAAGTATAAACTAAACCTGAAAGTGGCTGTTGTTTTGAAAGGGAAATACGTTCACAAGAATTCGCCACACTGGCGGACATTTTACTCAATTTCATATCGGCAATTTTTTTACAGCTTTGACGATCGCTGGCGCCAATGTATTCCTGCACTTCATTCCAACCAAATTTATTGACCCAGTCTATACCATCGGTAATAAACTGACCAATGCCAGCTGCGCCGGTTGGGCTAACCGCATTTACGTGAAATCCTGATTCATGATTTAATAAAGTAAATAGAGCACCTTTTTGTTGTTCAATGGATTTTTCGTCGGTCTGCCCATTTAAATAAGGGCTTAAACAATCACTAGCCAGTTCAAATGAATTTACCGTT
>JAYVAZ010000167.1:0-4599 GCA_043750675.1 Pseudobdellovibrionaceae bacterium
TACCCAATGCACTAACCCTGGATTTTGAACCATGGCAAAAAATTCAAGACCCGTTTCATAACTGTTACGATTGTCTTCACGATAAATTTGTTCGTTTGCCATTAAAATAGCTGTTCTTAATTTATTTTGAATACTTGTTAACTGTAAATACTGCTCGAACGGGGAAGTGGCATCGTCATTAAACATCAGATTATAATTTTCGATAGTGAGATCGTAAAACTTCTTGCAGTCCTCTGGTTTTCCCCAAGAACAGACTGCCATTGTTAAATGGTAGTTTTCATTGCGAAAGAAATAAGTTTTAGGTCGTCGAACGTGGGTGCTGTAGAATCTTTCTTGCATAATATTCTCGAATTAATTCGCCTCGTATTTTTTCAGTTTAATATTAGCCTTAATGTAATATTCTTCATCAGGCACACTAGTAGATAAAATCTTTTTCCATTTTACTTTTGCGGTTTCAACTTCGCCGACACTCTCTTCTAAGATACCTTCTTGATAAAGAACCTGCATTTGCTTTTTTAGTTCGGAAATATACTGTTTTTCTTTTTTAGCCAAATCACGGCTTTCTGGATCAATTATTTTCGCTTTTCTAATTTCCAAAATAGCTGACTTTAAGTCACCCTTTTGTTTGAATGTTTCCGATTCCTTAATATAGACACTTAATTTTTGATTCATTTCAGTTTTAATCGAAGCGATTTGTCGAGAGGCTTGAATCTTATATCCCTTTGGATCTGGCAATCGAGCTTCCATAACATCTTGTAATGCCTTAACTGATTGTATGTAGTCTTGTGTTTTTACAATTCTTTGGGCTTTTTCAAATAATGCCTTTTGTCGAGCCACACGTTGTTCGTACTCTTCTTTTTCACTTTGCCTAATCTCGCGTACGCTAATCATTCGATCCACTTCATTTTTAAAAGTAATGATGCTTGGATGTTCAGGATTTAATGACATTACGGAAGAAAGGCATAAATCAATATCTTCCATTTCAGTCACCTTAGAGACCTTAGTGCGACAAAACGCCACCTGTTGGACGATCTTCTCTTCGGCCTGTCGTTTTTCCTGTTCCCGTACTTCGGCTCGGTTTTTTTCAATTTGAGTTTGGATCGCCACTTCGGCTAATTTTTCGATATTTTTTGACTCTTCATAGTTTTGAACAAACTGATGAATTTTGGTTGTTTCTTGACGGGCCATTTCGTATTTACCCTGCCTAAACAAACTATCTGCCAAACGATAAGAATCGCGGATGTAGTTTTTTTGCTCGAGGGTCAATTTATCAAATTTGGGATCGTAATTTTTCGCCACTCCGCCCGGATCAACCTTTGTCTTTTTAGCCGGTTCATCATCGGAAAGGATCATTATCATTAAAGCCAACATAACACAGGCACCAATGGCGATCCTTACCATAGGAATCGATTTCTTTTTCTTCGATTTATTAATCCTACTAGGACCTTGTTGTTGCATCGCCGGATTGGAATTGGCATTTTCTAAATATTTCTTTGCTGTAATCGAGTTTTTGCCAGACTGTGGAACTTCGAAAAATTTAGGCTGCAAAATTTGCGATTTTTCCAAGCTAGCTTCATCAAAAATAATCGGCGATAAAAGGTCGGGACTAATTCCCTGCATCTTTTTATCAAAAAGGGCGTCTCTTAATTCAAAGGCGATATCAATATCTACAATTGAAATAACATCTCCACTGGATAACACAGTCCATTGATCGGTCGGCACTTCCGAACCGTTAAGCATGGTTTTATTTACACTGCTTAAATTTATAATACAAAATTGACCATCGTTCTTTTGAATTTCAAATTGACGACGACTTAAGTGGGTATGATCAATAAATAAATTACAAGTAAAGTCCCGACCTGCAACCCACGCTTCACCTTCCAGACGGAAAATTTGTTGTCCCTGCCTTAAAGGATCGGTCATTTTTAATAATGCAATTTGTGGTAGATGCCCGACAAAGGTTTTTTCTTCGTCTGGGGCCAAGGAAAATTGCGACATTTTTGATTCTGGATGCATTCCTGCGGAAGTAACGTTAGTCGTGGAACGAACAAGCGATTCTTCTTCATCTAAAAAGATAAAATTGTAGGGAGGAGCATCAAATCTTTCACCTGACTGAAGTTTAAAGTCCATTGCCCGCTGGCCTAAGAAATAGACCTCGCCAATTTTTGACAAAACTTCTACGCCCCACTGGCCGTCTTTAAAGCGAATTTTAAAATGCTGGCGTGAAATCCCTTTTTCTGGATTTAACAGAATCTCGCAAGACTCGCCTCTACCAGCAAAGTACTCTCGATTGGGATCAAGCTCCAGTTGCTGCATAAAAGTGTCTTTTAGATAAACTTTTACCTTACTCATACTAGTATTTATCCTCAAGTTTAGCTGAACACTCGTTATAAAACTGCTTACCTTCCTTATATTTTTCGTCAGAAGGGTCTTTAACCATAATCATGACATTGGCGAATGAAGATTTACATAATCTATAGTTATTTTTACTTAAATATTTATGTCCCTGCATTAAATTGAAATCAATCAACTCATCATACTTACGTTTTGACATGGTCAAATACTTCAAAGCCAATTGGTGAGTCGGATAAAACGAAACTGCGGCCTGAAAAGACTGCATCGCCCGTGCATATTGGCCTAAACGGTAATCTCGGAATCCTTTGATGTATTGTTCTTGCGCCATTTTATACTGGACAGTACCTTTACCATTGTCTTCTTGTTTCTTTTCCAATTCTTTGACTGCTGTCTCTGAACGTTCGATGTCTTTGATGATCTCTTCTTGTGAACGCAAATTCATGGGATCTTTTCTAGAATTAGGTTTCAAGAAACTCCAACCGACAAATCCCACTAACAACACGATCAAAATAATAACTGTAGGATTCGATTCTTTTTTAAGGGTAGGAAAAGGTTTTTGTTTCGCCGTGCCAGCTTGCGGGTTTGGCTTAAACGTGGAAGGTTGATTCAGCAAGGTTGGCTTAACCAAAGGTTGAAAGTTCGGCTGTACCGGAGCCTTAACAACCGTATTTTCAGAAGGCCGCTGCAATTGTTTTTGTGCAATCGCGATCGGTTTCACTTCTGCGGACTGAGTTTGTTTGAAAGCCACCGGAGGCGTAGCAAACGGATCTTGCGGATGTATCATTAAGTAGAATTCAGTGTCCCCTACTTTGAAAACATCTTTACTTTTTAATACTGCCATCTGAATGATTTGGCCATTTAAAGATACAAAGTTTTTGGAACTTACATTGTGAAGTTCCAACAAATTGAAATTCCAACGTAGTTCGGCATGTAAGCGACTTGCGTGCGCATCGTTTTTTAAAGAGATATCGCATTCTTCGCCGCGACCAATAGAAATGATGGCTTTTTGAAATTCAAAAGGAACTTTAATCCCCTCAAAAGTTACATCTAAAGATATTACGCCAGGTTTGTAGGCGGTAGCAGCTTGACTCAAGCAGCCCCTCCTTGCGCATTTTCATCTGGAGAAATGGTAACAACAAATAACATAGGCGTTACATCGCCGGCATAAAATCCCTGACAACTAACTATAAAATTATGTCCGGAAATTTCAATTTGATCGCTGAAAGATTGTAGTCCTTGGACAGAAGCTTGTTTATACAAGTCTATAATATTTTTTTGAAGCGCCTGATCCGGAATTCCACTAATGGGCTGTCCAAATAACTGAGCACCGCTGGTACCCAATAACTGAACAAAAACATTATTGGCCGTGATGATCTGACGATTCTTATCCAACAGGATCGCAGGAAAACCCATCATGTTAACCATACTTGAGTAATCACCAATCAGTTGGTTGATATCAACCCCGCCACCTTCGCTCATGGCATTCGTTCGTGATCGGTTCAATAAACTATTAATACTAACTAAAAGCTGGTGCAATACCGGAAATTTAATTTTAGATTCGGCCAGATCATGACCTTCTTGCATCGCCAAGTTTAACGTTTTGTGAAGATGCGCTAAAGGATATTCCACTAACTTATATAACATAAAGAAAAGAATAAAACCCAAGATAAGTGCCATCGATAACGTTTGAATAAATAAACTGAAAGCCCTACCATCATCAAACGACAACGACCCCATATTATAAATAACCACAACGTAAGCTTTGGCTATGTTCTGTTGAAGTTGAGAGTCATAAGACAATATGGGAACGGCAGCAGCAATTTCATTTTGATTTAATTCTGCAGAAAATTCCTGATTCACAGATTTTAATTTTTGAATAAAACCTGTTTCCTTGGGATTGTCCCCAACGCGTTCAGCCGGCGCAATAATCTGTCCGTCTTTGCTAATGATATAAACGTCGGTGATACCTTCTTCTTTAACTACTAAATCCGTACTGTATGAAGATACTTCATTGGTTCGTAGCATTTTTTCATTAGCGACCGCCATAGATCGCGCCACTGTAATTGCGCGCCTTCGACTTTCGATTAAAATACTTTCGGAGGTGATTTGATTCATCGGAATCATCGAAAGAACTGTTACCAATAGAACAAAAACGGCACCAAATGCAAAAATCACGAATTTAAATTCGAAAATTTCAATCAAACGATAAATTACAGGCATCAAGGACAAATCAACGAAGCGACT
>JAYVAZ010000168.1:0-5309 GCA_043750675.1 Pseudobdellovibrionaceae bacterium
CTGTCGAAAATTACAAAATACCGACGGGATTAAATTCTACGACTGCGGTATACGTTTGCATGAAGACGAAGTCTATTCACTGCTTCCCGAAGCGAAAGATCAGTCCCTAAGGGGTTACCATCGAAGGATGGAAGTAATTTTTTCAGACTATTGTTTGGTCTGTGACGAACTTCTTCAGGTTAGTCAGCAAAGTCGAGGACAACTTCTTAACTTTTCAAATACGCTTTTTTCATTTGTCGGATTTCCAAATCGATTTGCTGAAATTGGCTTATACTTAGGAAATTACCGTCAGACCCCTTTTGGTGTTCATGTTGACGGCTGCGGCGTCTTCAGCTTTCCATTGGTTGGGAAGAAGGTTTTCCGCCTATGGTCTCCGCAATTTGCCAAAAAAAATCCCAGTTTGGATCAAGCGCATGATTATGGCCGCTTTAAAAAAGATTCAAAAACAATGAAGGCTGTTCCTGGCGATATGACTTACTGGCCTTCTTCGGCCTGGCATATAGCCGAATCCAATGGCTCGTTCAGCGCCACCTGGAGCTTAGGAGTTTGGGTCGATGTTACCCACCAACAGAACCTGGAATCGGCACTTAAACCGCTTCTAAAGGCTAAATTGGGATCCGAGGGTCAGAAGTATTCTTTGAATCTCCCTCCGATCAAGGCAAATGGCCAAGTGGTGCAGCTTCCACAGAATTACCAGCATTCGATTTCAGCTATTAAAAAACTATCTACAAATCAAATCAAAGATTCTTTACTACGAGACTGGATTCGATTGAGTTCAGCCCAAGGGTTCAAAAATTCTCCCCCTGCAGAACGGGTAAAAAAAATAAATCTGCGATATCGGATCCGATTGGTTGGATCCGAAAAAATTCAATGGACTGATTTGAAATCAGTTAATAAAAGAATCTACGCTTTTAGGGGCAAAGTTTGGGAAGTTTCGAAATCGCTGGGCCTATTGAACTTGGTAAAAGATTTGAACTTAAAAAAAATATGCCTCGTATCTGATTACTTAAACAGTCGCAGCGGAAAACAAGATCTAATTACCTTACAAGAATTATTTGCCAGCGGCGCAATTAAACAAAATGTAAAAAAATAATCAATTTGAAAGTGACTTCTGAATTTTCCTATTTAAATTGTCGACCGAATTGGCGAAGTTTTTCTTGAATTTTTTCCAGCCACTCTCACCACTATTTTGCATCTTGTCTAGCTTCGCAGACAACTCATCACGGGTTTGTTCTAATTCATGAATTGTTTTATCCTGTACTTCACTACCCTTATCTTTTGCCTTACCCTTTAGTTCTAAAATTTTGGCTTCCGCCGCATCCAGTTCAGCGCGCATTTCCTGCTTGAATTGGGTATAATCTTTCTTCGCACCTTCAACAGTTTCCGAAGCGTTTACTAGGGTTGTTCCCAATATAAAAGAAACGATAATTAATAAATTTCGCATGATATCTCCTTTAGACTTCGGACCTGCGGCATCTTTCCCATCTGTAGGAAAAATTCGAAGTCGCGTCTAGTTTTAAATCAAATGAATCGCTTCTGAAAGTTTCCATTACTGTCGCGTGATTTGCAAGTAATTCAAGTTGTAGCCCACAAGGAGGAGCTTATGTTAAGCGTCCAAAAAGTTTCCAGCATATATAAGGCCACTTCAGATTTAAAAGGTCAGAAAGATAGTTACCTGAATTTGTATGACAACAAGGCCTCACACCCGTTGGATCAATCAAAGTTAGCCAAAGAATTTAAAGAAATCTTAGAAAATGAGGTTAAAAAAACTAAACCACTTCATTGAATTAGGTGTTCTTATTGCCTAAAGCGATTTTCGACTTCTTATTTGCTTTATGGCTTCATTAAATTCATTTTCCAATTTGGCTAATTTTTCAGGTAAATCTTTAAAACGAGCCACATAACAGAATTCTTCGATTAACTTTTGCTCGTCTAAAGGAAAAGTTTGATGGATGTAGCGCATTCCAAAGTCATATTTAAAAGGTCTGCGTAGCATACCTAAGACTTCAATGTAAGGTCGAACCAAGCCAGCTTGGAAAAATCCTATGGCATCTATCGATTTTCCTCTTTCGATTTCTTTTAAAGTTAAAGTCTTAAATATGGGAAAGCCCTGACTTAATTCTTCAGCTCGCAATTGCTGCTTTTCAAATAGTGCTAATACATCGGTATGGCCTTCTTTAATCAATCCCAGTTTATCGAAGAAGACCTTAGGAGAACCGTGCCTCTCAACCTCCATAAAGTCAGCTAGCAATTTTCTATCATCAATATCAAAAATACCGCAGTCGACCGAAAAATATTTTGGCGAGTCCTTAAGAACAATCACTCTTTGTGCCATTCCCTCGCCCCAAAAAGACCTATTCGATTGCCAGGTATGAATCACCTGAAATTTTTGGAGTGTGTTCTGAACAATATCTAAGATAGGTTTGATTGGGGCCTTCGCTAGAATACTAAAATCAATGTCGGAAAATGAATCGGTGGACTTAGTTGCCAGGGAACCACCCTCCCAAGCTGCATATATATCAGGTCGATCTTTGATTCCCAAAACGATGGCTTCGATGACTTGACTTCGATATTCGGTAACTGAAGAACTTATTTCCATATTAGCCTCTGCATCACTGTAAATAAAATCTATATTTCGTAAACGAACCATTCTCGGGGAGAACGGTAACGTTTACCCCAAACTCCGCGATCAGTTCTTTCTCCGACGGATATCACCATCACAACACGATCACTAAATTTCAAATTTAAAATCTTTTTTACTCGGGCTTCGTCAAATCCCTCCATGGGACAGCTATCAAATCCTTGTGCCGATATCGCCAACATGAAATTCTGACTGGCCAAAGCGGCCGACTTTATACAAATTTCTTCGCGATCACGCAGGGACCAAGGCTTGCGTGGAACCGCTTTAAATATTCCAGTGATGTTAATAATCAACCACTTGATCGGAGCAATAATTTGAAAGCCATAGATAAAGGGAACCGCTTTCGCGTAATATGACCGCATAGGCTTTTCCATCCCTGGCAGGATCGCATTCGTTAAAATATCTTTTGTCGTTATTTTCCAATTTGAAGGCCGAACCGAAACCACCAACAGCTCTTGCGCAGTTGCGGCTGCGCCTTGACCCAAACATGCCACCACAAGATCTTTTTTCTTTTGTTCAGTTCGAACCCAGTGAAATTGCCAGGTTTGCGCATTGGAGGAGTTAGGTGCAATCAGTGCCGTATCAATCGCTTTATTTATGACGTCAGCGGGAACGGGTTTGCTAGAGTAGTTACGAATACTTCTACGACTATTTGCGGCCTCAAAAAAATCCATGTGTTACCTTAATTTTTAATATCTGGCATTTCCGTATCAATTTTTCCATTTTTAAGATCTTCCCTAGCGGAAACGGCCATCTTTTGATAGTTATCTCTGACTCGGCAGATTTCTTCTTCTTCCAGCTCTTCCAAATCCAAAAGTGCATTATGTGCACCTTGCGTGGCACGAATTAATTCATCTAATTTGATTTGGATAGCACCGGTGTCCCGGTTTTGAGTATTTTGAATTAGGAAAACCATTAGAAAAGTAACAACAGTTGTGCTGGTGTTAATAATTAACTGCCATGTATCGCTGTAATTAAACATTGGGCCAGTAACCAGCCAAATCAAAATTAAAAAAATAGCCAACCCAAATGTTGTAGGTTTACCAGAATAACTGGCTGCTGCTTTTGAAATTCGCGTAAATAATTTGCGTTCCACAAACCAATCATTGCCGGCCGCAATTCGGAAGTCTAGCTTTTTTTGCCAAATAGGCCGCTTCAACTGCAGCATGTTTTGAAATAAAAGTTCTTTATGAAATAAAAAATAGCAGTATACTACTTCGCATGTTGATCGAAAACTGGGAACATTTTTTTAAACCGGAAGTTCGCTCTAGCGGGCGTTCTTTATTTGCGCAGGGTAAAGTTTCAATTGCGCAGCTTTCAGATACCGAAATCGTCGCTTACGTTCGAACCTCACCTCCGCTAAAGGTCATCCTTAAGTCACCTTCCATGTCTAGCAACATCATTTTTGCCGATTGCAATTGTCCGGCTGGAAAAAAAAATATGTTTTGTAAACACATATGGGCGGGACTACTAGCAACCGAACAAAAAAATCCGGATTTTTTTGACTCCAAAACAGAAATTGAAAAACAAGAGACTTCGTTTAAAAAAACCAACAAATCATCGACATTGGCACAGGCAACGACTCAGTCTTTAGAAAAAGCAAAAGTCTGGGAAGAAAAGCAGGCTGCCTTTAAAGAAAAACAAAATACCTATCGCAAAGAACAGTATCAGAAACAAAAGCAACGCCTGAAAGAGTTCAAAAAAAGTAAAAAAGATTTTGTTCCCGAAGCCCTATTCCCAAGAGACGTCGAAAGGGCCCTTGGTTTTTTTTCACAAAATGGATTTGAGTTGCGAGAAACTTTAACAAAAGAAGTCGTTGGCGCCGCGATGAAAAAGTTAGCGCGGATTTTCCATCCCGATTTAGGTGGAAGTCACGATGAAAGTTTAGAGCTAAATAAACACACCAATGTGTTAATGGGATTTATAAAAAAATAGTCCCGGCAATCGTAACTTAGTCCTTTAAAATTTGTAAGTATTCATTTTTAAGTAGGCAATGAAAAATATATTCGCCTGTTTCCAGCGAAGGCGCATAACGACCGCTGCCATATCCGGAAGAACGCATACCTTTTTGCACCGATTCGCAAATGGCCACATCTTCGATCTGCACTTGTTCGCTGGCTTTTATAGATGTCGCAACGAAAGCATCGCTGGCGGTTGGCAAAAAATAATAGTCGAAAATCGTTAAACATTTGTTGTGCCCTACGGGAACGATCCAGTTGGTATCCATAATCGGGCCATAACGGTTAATCATAAAGTTCGGATGCAACCAAGCGTAAAGGGCCTCCGTCCCAATTCGTTCTTTAAAATCGATAGTTTTACTTTCTGCTGGAGTTTGTGCAGCAGCACAAGATTGAAGTGTCCAATTTTTGAAATTGCGGACTTGATAGTCCTTCATTTCTAACTGTCCCGCCAAGCCTTTATGGAGATGATCCACGTGGTACCCGCCATCAAGGTAGTTGTCGATGTAGACTTTCCAATTGCAATTTATTTCGTATACTCGTCTTCCACGAAAACACAATTGATCCGTTTCCGATTTTTTTAAAAGTCGATCGAACTCGTTTAGTTCTGAATCCCATTCTAGTTCTTTTCCCGAAAAATTCAAAGCTACCAATTGATTCCAAACTTTTACTGGAATATTTTGCAGCGATAACTTTTCACGATTACTTGC
>JAYVAZ010000169.1:0-20832 GCA_043750675.1 Pseudobdellovibrionaceae bacterium
GCATCACGAATTCAAAAATTCTAGGTGTACAACGGCAATGTGTCTTCATTTTGGATTGGTCAATCTTAACGCGACTAGTGAATCAGTTACCACGAAAAACTATAAGGAGTCTGGATATAAAAACCTAGCAGTCAATTTGGGTTGGCTAAAAGAGTTCACCAAAATCCAACATTTAAACCTGAACATTTTGTTATGGCCGCGCGATAGCCTCTGATCGCATCACTTTGAGTACGGCCTATTACGGAAGAAATGATCAAACCACAATCGATGGTCAAAAAAAACAAATCAGTATTTAATCCGGAAATCACAAGCCGTATTTTCAATATTTTCTTTATCAAACTGACAGGAAATCAAATGCAGCCCGAAAGACGCAATGTCGTAAAGATCGGACTCAAATGTTTGAACTTTAAATCCTGAATTAATGAGCATTTGTCTGACGATATTAACTTTTGAAATATCTAATAGTGTGAGATCCAAGTAACTGCTGGGTCAGAATAGTGGTTATTGCTCAAGCTGCAATGGTCGCTGATTTGCTGAGTTTGCTTTAAAACGACATGCTGACAGTTGATCCGCAAATCCTTAAATTCAAAATAACTTGGTAAGTTGAAAACACTTTTTGTCGTCTGTACAAATTGAACCGCTGCTTTTCCTCTAACCACAAGGGTACTGCCTGCAACGGCAAACTGCGCCGCTGCCAAATTTAGAATAAGTGACAAAAGTAAAACATTTAGTAGATTCATAGACGATCTCTCCTGTTTGGTTTCTGATTTCGCCTTTAATTAAATAGACGTTCTTGGGTGTATGGCTATCAGATCCTGCAGGTTATTCAAATATAAAATCTATTGAAAATTAATCTTAACATCGTAGAAGATACCTGCCGTCCATCGGGTTCGGTTACAGATCGCCTTCGCATTTTATTGCGAACAAGAGTGATTCCTTTAATGACCGCAGGCAGTTCGATAGTTATAGTTAAAAGATGAAAATTAATAAGATTCATCAGGCCTCATGCCATTGCAAAGCAGTAGAATTTGAAGTCTCGTTACCCAATGGATTGGAGAGTCCAAGACGATGTGATTGCTCATTCTGCCGTATGCGAGGGGCTATAGTTATCTCCACAACTTTGGATGGAATCAAAATTCTAAAAGGCGCTGAAAAATTGACTCTCTATCAATTTAATACAAAAACGGCAAAACATTATTTTTGTTCGGTTTGTGGAATCTACACTCATCATCAACGACGCTCAAATCCAAATCAATATGGGATAAATGTTGCCTGCTTGGAAGGAGTGAATCCCTACGAACTTGGTGAGGTGCCGATCATGGATGGAATTAATCATCCGGCGGATCGCGATAAATAGGTGGGGTTATTTTCTGGCACACGACGTCCGTTGGATAATAGAGGATTGATTTCCGGACAACTCTTTATTGTTAACTTATTTTATTATGCATGTCGACGGAGGCAATGCCTAGATGGTAACAACTTCCGCAATTTTTTGTTGAATTGCTACTAAACTTTGCCCCAAAGAATCTGCACCTTGTTCTAATATTTTCATTTTAGAAAGTTTCCCTTCTAGTTTCAATTGGCGAGCCTCGGCGATCAACGGAACTAATTCGCCGCGCAGTTCAGAAAAGCGAACCGAAATTTCGGCGCGGGTCGAAACAATCTGCGCTGCTTTTTCGGCGTTTGCTCGGGCTTCAGTCAAAGCTTGCGACATCAATAAATTTTGTGCGGAGACCTCTTCGCTGGTTTCAGCAAAACGATTCAAAAGCTTTTGCATTTGTTCGACATCAAAATCGCTTTCCAGTTCCATGTTTTCGATTTTTCCACCGATACGAACCAGATCGGAAAAAAATCCATCTAAAGCAGTTACGGATTGAACAAGCGGCGAGGGTGTTTTATTTTTATCTATCATTCGTCGTTTATGACATACGGGGCAAATAAAGCCGGTTTTTAAACGTTAAGAAAATCCAAAGAGTGAAATAATTACGGCCGAAATCCCGAATTATTTAATTAGCCACGCCAGTTGTTTACAAAATACTAAACCAGCAGTTTCAGGCATTCCGATCTATTGTAACTATTGTTTGTCGTGGTTATTTTGCGGGGCCGCCGAATTCGAATCTTTAGGTTTGGCTAAATTTTTCAAAATCTGTTTAAGTATTTCTTCTAGTAGGGGTGCGACACCGGGTTCGGATTTTCGCGACTGTTCGGCTGACCGCTGACGTTCAAGTTGTTTTTGTTTTTGCACTGATAAGGCAATCATACTGATAAAATAGAAAAACATAGATATTGCTAAAAACAACGAGGCCGAAATCATTAATCCAGTAAAACTAATTCCTCCATTATGTTCAATTTGTAACCCAGCGCCAATGATGGCAACGATCACGGAAATTAATAAAAAAACGCTCGCAACGATACAACCAACAGTAAACAAAAAATAACTTCGTGCCGTTTGCACGTTGCGTTCAACAAATTCGATAGCTGAATTTGATTTAGTAAAAGTATTTTTCAGAGCAAGAAGTTGCAATGCGAAAGACAACAATTTGAACATATTATTTTCTACTTCCCATTAAATAACCAAGTGCTAGGCCAACGACTGCGGCTCCTGCTAACGACTGCAGTGGGTATTCACGTATAAACTCTGTCGCAACTTCAGCGATTTCTTTCGCGTGAGCTTTCATTTTAACAACATCTTCATTGTCGTCCAAATTTTCAATCATTTTTTTTAAGTCGTCGGCTAAATGATCGGCTAAATCGCCCTCTTTATTTTTACTCATGGTTTATTTCCTGTCTTAACTCTTTTGGTAGGCTCGACGGTACTAGGTTCGCACCGAATTGGTCGAGCAAAATCAGCAAAGGACCGAAGATTAATCGGCGAAATGGGTAAAACTTCCCCCAAATTAACGAAGGGGAACGCCCGGTTCTTTCCAAAAGTTACCGCAGTGATTAAACCGGTCGACTTATTCCGGGTGTTATCTTTCGGACGCGCCCCTTGAATAATCTTCCCATTCCAGCTAGATATTAAATATGGAAATTCTTCGAACCAAACTAATGAACAAGTACGGAAATCTATTGAGGCTGGCATTAGGCACCAAGAAAAATTTAGTTATCAACATTGGGCTGTGGTAGAAATGGAGACCCAAAAGGTTATCGGTGCTAAGTTATGAAATTTCCGTTACTAACAGTGTTCTTCATCATTTTTACTGGTAGCTGTTATGCAGCTACGATATGTTTCGCCCACCGTGGTGGGGGCTGGAATTATTTCGAAAACTCTATGAGTGCACTTAAAGGCGCGATTAAGGAAAACTTTGAGGGCGTTGAAATTGATTTACATCAAACAAAGGATGGCGAAATCATTCTTCTTCATGATGATAACCTTTCAAGAGTCGCGGTCGGAGCGAAATGTCCAATGGAGTCCCCCGTGAATCAGGTTGATTATTCGACGGTTAAAGAAAACTGTAGGCTGAACAACGGCGAAGATATTCCAACGCTGGATTCGGCTACGAATCTAATCCGGGATTCTAAAATTTTACTTATTTTAGATCTTAAAGATAAACTAACGGAATATTCTGTTAAAAAAATATTAGAAACTGGAATTTCGCCTTCCCGGATTCGCATTACCGCTTTTTATCCAGAGTTTCTTGAAATTTTAAATCATTCAAATGTGTTAAGTCAGGATCAATTAACGGTATGGAATTCCCTTCCACGTTACGAAAACTTTCGGCATCCGGTATTTTCAACCACCAAGTTTCATAAAAACCTTCAGCTGTTTTCGGCGCTAACTTACGGAACCTTCGGACCGCTAGATGAAAACTTTGGTGCTTGGGAAGTAAACTATAGTTTTTTTCTTAAATTCATTCTTCCCTTGAATCCTGAATTCATCGTTACCAAATCCCCATTTAATTGCATGAACATTCGTGACCAACATGTGGGAAATTATGATCTATGATTCCACTCGCCATGTGCCGGTAATTAACCAGGAATGGTCGCGTGATGAAGCCCTAGAGGTTTGCAATAAATTCTATGATTTTTTGTGTAATGGTCGGCAGGAAAATGGGCTTTGGGTTGCCGACAAGGATGAAGAAGCAGAAATTCCATTCAATAAAAGGGTTTATTTCGGTGCTGCAGGAACCGTTTGGGGTCTTAACCAGTTGGCAACCCTTCTCAATCGTAAACTGCCCTTTGATATGAAGGAAATTTCCGCCGAAATTTATCGAAAATATCTTGAGGAACCCGATACAAAGTCGGTCGTTCCCTCCGCATTGCTGGGGGAAGCAGGGATATTAGAACTTTGTCATAAATTTGCACCTACCGCTAAGATTACGGAAAGACTGCGAACCGTAATTGAATCCAATATTTCAAATCCTACAAATGAAGCTCTTTGGGGATGTCCGGGAACCATGTTGGTGGCGCTTCGGGTGGGTGAATTCCAATTGTATAAGGCAAGTGCTGATTACCTTTTTGATCAATGGACCCAGTTGCCTGAAGGTTACTGGGTATGGCAACAAGATCTTTATGGTAAAACTGTAAAGCTCATCGGCGCTGGTCATGGCTTTTATGGAAATATCCAGCCCTTATTAGCAGGTTTTCAACATTTAGAAACGGAACAAAAAAATTTGCTTCTTCAACGAATCATCCAAACGACGTTGGTTTCCGCTACCAGAGAAAACGGTTTGGCCAATTGGTTGCCAGTTTTCGAAACGAAAGAACTGCATCAGCCACGTACGCAGTGGTGTCACGGATCGCCGGGAGTGATTACTTCTCTAAAGGACTTTCCAAAAAATGAATCGGCAGAATTAGAAAAATTGTTGCTTGAAGCCGGTGAAGCCATTTGGGCTAGTGGGCCGTTAAAAAAAGGAATTGGCATTTGTCACGGGACGGATGGGAATGGATTTGCATTTTTGCGGTTGTTCGAACGTACGAAAGACCCAGTTTGGCTAACCAGGGCACGCCAGTTTGCTATGCATGCAATCAGCCAGCGAAATGGCCGTTATACCTTGTGGACTGGAGAAGTCGGACTTGCGTTGTATTTAATGTCTTGTGTGAATGAAACTGCAGATTTTCCAAGTTTAGACTATTTTTGATGAAGGACCAGGGTTAACTGATCCTTCATCATAGTACGTATTAAACTACACGAACATTGCTGGCCTGTGGGCCTTTTTTTCCTTGAACGACTTCGAACTCAACTTTGTCGCCTTCTTTTAGATTGGCACCGCCGGTGTCGTTGGCATGAACAAATACATCTTTGCTGCCGTCATCTGGAGTAATAAATCCAAAGCCCTTGTCCTTATTAAAAAACTTCACTTTACCTGTTTTCATGCTTTCCCACTTTGTGATGGAATGACACCTTGCCACCCATTTGATCCTAATTTGGATTATAGATTCAATTTGGGTAAAAAGTGCAGTTAATTCCGCATAAAATCAACTTTTTATCGTTTCGGATTAGCTTGTATGGCGAGCCTAGTTAACATTATCATCTAGCTGATAGGATCGGATAGATGCGATAACGAATTTTTTAATTAGATTATGGGTGGATTTATGTCAGAAGATATGAAAACGGAGCTAGAAAGACTTAGAGCCGAAAATGAAGCACTTAAAAATAAGAAATCAGCAGCTGGAACGCTTTCTATGAAAGTCAGTGAAAAGGGCGCCCTGTCGGTGTACGGCATGGGAAGATTTCCGGTCACCCTATATAAGGAACAATGGTTGAAACTCCTTGGTATTGCTGAAGATCTTAAGAAGTTTATCGCCGACAACGACAGTCGTTTAAAAACTAAAGAATAACCTAGCTTATTGCAGAACGGTAAACGGAATGACCGTCTTAGATCCCGATTTCATGTGGACTTCATTTATATTGTTTGCGCTAACAAACTCTATTACGCCGGGTCCTAACGTCATTTTACTGGCCAGTTCCGGTTCGGCTTGGGGAATGCGTAAAACCGTTCCGCATTTAATAGGGGTTTCCGTTGGTTTTCCTTTGATGTTTTTGGCTGTCCAATACGGATCGGACCTAGTTTTCAAAAGATACCCTTTGGTTTTCCCGATTTTAACGGGCCTGTCACTGTTATACGTCTTATGGCTAAGCATCCGAATTTTCAAAATGGGTTTTGGTGGCGATTTAAAAGTTGGTGGGTCTAACCGGCCAATGACATTCTTCGAAGCTGTTTCTTTTCAATGGATCAACGGAAAAGCCTGGCAAAGTGCCTTAATGGCGTCCACTCTTTATGCTACCTCCTATGATCTTACCCGAATTTTGGTGGCCTTGGTAGTCATCGGAGTGATGCTTTTTTCCGGGATCGTCTGGATCGAGCTTGGCAAACGTATAACTGTTTTTTTAAAGCAGCCGATGGTTCGAAAAATCTACTTTTCCTTTCTGGCGATTGCACTTATGTTGTCAACTTGGCCAACGGGAATTTCCAAACTTTTGTCCACTTTCCATTAAAATAGAATAACTTTGCAGGCTGATCTTCTCCTCGAAATTTTCTCCCCGAAAAAGCCGGGGACGGGACCATGATTGACGGGAAACAGACTTCTGACTTACATTGGTTTTCTGCTGTAGTTATTTTAATTTTTAAGCAAAACCGGAGAATCGATGAAACGATTTGGAACCGAGGATTATTTTAGTCAGTACGAGTTTACCAAACCCCACCAATTAGCATCTTCAGATTGTGAAAGCGTTAGTATTACCGAACTAATAAAAATGGGTGGGGGAACCAACGAAGAATTCCTTAATCTAAAATTGGGTTACCCTGAAATGCCGGGGAGCCGCCTTCTGCGCAAAGAAATTAGCCAGCTTTATTCCACCGTAAACGAAGAACAGGTTTTAGTTTTGGGATCTCCTATTGAAGGAATTTATCTTTCCATGCAAGCTTTGTTGAAAAGGAATGATCACGTCGTCGTTTTATCTCCGGCCTATGATGCCCTTTTTAACGTAGCCGAACATCTTTCTGGAAATGTGTCGCGTTGGTATTTAAAGAATGATGGCAATATGTGGTCTTTGGATTTTGATCAGTTAGAATCTGTCTTACGTGCAAATACTAAACTTTTAGTAGTCAATTTTCCGCATAATCCGACCGGTTTTATTCCTAACGAAAAGGATATCAATCGAATAATACAAATTTGTGCAAAATACGGCGTGCAAATTTTTTCTGACGAAATTTATTATGGGTTGGAATTAGAAGCCAATCACCGATTTAAAAGCATTGCGGATCAAACTCCAAAAAGTATAACCATGAGTGGCGCATCCAAAGGTTTGGGTTTGCCTGGCCTACGTTTTGGTTGGTTAATCATTAAGGATCCCCAATTGTACGATCAAGTGCTAAGTTTAAAAACCTATACTTCGATGTGCGCCCATCAGGCCAACGAATATCTGGGTATTATGGCCGTTAGGGCAGCGCCGCAATTGTTAGTAAAGAATTTGATGATTATAAATGCAAATTTGCGACTGGCAGAAGAATTTTTTAAAAAACATGAAGCGAAATTGACCTGGCTGCGACCTTTTGGCGGTTCGATTTCAGTTTTCAAATTAAACGAAGGTTCGGCCGAGAAATTTTGCCACGAAATGGCCATAAAATTTGGCGTCGTCCTACTTCCTATTTTGCATATGGGCTACGAGGATAAATTCGTTCGGATGGGTTTTGGCCGAAAAAGCTTTGCCGACAGTCTTGCCGTTTTCGACAAGGCGATTACATCCTGAAAATTTCTGATCTAATAAAAAAATTGAATCAAAGTTAACTTAGGAAAATTAAATTTTTAGTTCGTATTTCATGCTCGGGCGTTCCTGTCCGTCTGGCCAAACGTAAGTGCTTTGCTGAACAAACTTAAAACCGAACTTTAGAAGTGATTTTAGGGACGGAGTATTGTCGTCACGATGTTCTATAACAATCGTTAATGTAAAGTCCCGTAATCCCGATCATTTCATCCTTAATCTCGATTCTTCTCCCAATGTGCCGGCCCCAAAAGACCCATTTTAAATTCATTCATAAATTACTACGTAACTCTTGCATTTTCGGTCGAGCTTCTGCCGTCGCGTTAGCGATGTAGTCATCGACACTTTTTGGTTTTTGCATTTTCATATTTATGATTGTAGCGTATTTAAACAGGAGTCCTAATGATAAAACAGTTTTTTTTTCTTTCGGTACTTTTCCTTAACGCCTGTGCTGCAATGGCGCCAAATAATCGCGATGTTAGTTCCGATAATTTATTGGACCCGAACAAATTACCTAGGGTTGACTGGCAATTCCAAGAAACGACATTGGAACTAAATGGTTTGGTTTATACGCCCTTTTTTGTAAATGGAAATAACCTAACCCTTTATTCGGGAGGACCGGGATCGGATCCTAAAAACGGCGTTCTTCGTTTAGATGGTACTTTTCCCACTGGAAAATTAAAAGAGATTGTTGTTTTGAAAACTGGTCCTGACCTTAAGAAATACAATTATTTCCGTGCTCCACGTGTGGCAAAAAGTGGGTCAGAATTATGGATGTTGGTAGAAATCTCGGGTTGCTATGAAGGCTGCGATACGCCGCAAGATCCTAAAAGCCTAGGTTTATATCATTCCATCAATGACGGGTCAGACTGGAAATTTATCGACTATGTAAAAGTCGACGGCAGCAGATATGTTGCGAAGTGGTTCGGTCACGTGGGATTGGTTTATAATCCCGCCGGCAGTCTGAATTTAAATTTAATCGACTTAACTAAAAATCGCTTCATCACCATCGGTGAAGATCGGAACATTTTAGTTTCCGCTGATGGGGTGAATTATAAATCGATACCGATGAATCATCCTTTCCCGAAGGATAGATTAGTATTTGCCAGCATGGCAAAAACTCCCTATGGGTTCCATCTGATGTCGAATGCAAACTGGAGTGATAGTTATTACACAACAACGGTGCGACATTTATTTTCGAAAGATTTGATTAATTGGCATCCGATCGAATCAAATAGTTTTTTAAAAAATCCAAAATTTTATAAGGGTGTTCATCTTAGTTACGACGAAAAGGCAGATAAACTATGGGCGATTTCTCCGTGTGGAGCCAGTGGTGGCTGCAGTTTTGTGGCATGGGTAAAACCGAAGGATTACTTGGATACTACACAGGCTTTAGCGCAATCTGATTTCATTCCGGTGGGAGAGTTTGTTTACGTCAATGGGCAAACGGCAATGATCATAGATAAAACCAAAAAGGCCAGCGGTTATACGTATAAAATTCGATTGGCTAACGGATCCTATGATTCCGGATACACCAAAGAACAGATGACCTTACCATTAAGTTCTTACAAACGTCAGGGATGTATAGGAAAACCTGATGTTCAATTATGTGTAGGAGATGCGATTTACGTTAATAAAGTTTTGGCGACAGTCATGGGATATTTTGATGCGGATCCGGCCAAAATCAAATTTGCCATCAAATTCTCGGTTACCGGAATAGTGGATACGGGTTATACTCGTTCGATGATTGCACTTCCTTAGAATGCAAGATCCAAAAATCCGATTCATTTCTTTCCCGGGTAAAATTCATTTAATTGATAGTGATCAAAAGTTGCTAGAGGTTTCTTCATTGTTAGAAGAAAGTCGGCAGTTAGGTTTTGACACCGAAACCCGACCTAGTTTTAAAGTCGGGGAAGTCTACAAAGTTGCGCTTCTACAGCTGGCTACAGATACCGACGCCTTCCTGATTCGGCTGCATTTTATTTCCCGGTTTCAGATTCTGAAAGAAATTTTTGAAAATGAAGCGGTTATAAAAGTTGGTTTGGCGATTCGAGATGATTTAAAATTACTGCGCAAAACATTTGTATTCGAACCGAAAAATTTTATCGAGTTGCAAAACCTGGCGAAGGAAAAAAAACTGAAAAATTTAGGCTTAAAGGGAATGACCGAAGAGGTCTTAGGGGAACAACTGACAAAAGGTCCCAAGTTAACCAACTGGGAGATACAAACCTTAACGGATCGTCAATTAATGTATGCGGCCACCGATGCCTGGATAGGACTAAAACTTTTTGAACGACTGCAGTCCGAAACCAGGCCTATTTAATTTGTAAACTGCTTAATTTGTAAACCAAATAGAATGAATTAATCCATCTTTAAACCGGTAAATAGCTACGACGTGTGATGGTTTCGAGGCCCCGGTCACACCGGTTACCCATTCTTCATCTAAAACAGAAGATTCCAAAACTACTCGGCTTTTTAGTTCGCAAAATAAATCAGGGTTTTCGCTGAATCTTTTTTTATAAAGAGCCTTAAGTTCTTCCAGCCCTTCCAGAATTTGTTCGTGGTTGGCCAGCCTAAAAGCTTTGACATCGGGGTGGTAAAATTTTGCAAACGCCACTATATCGCCTTCATTGTAAGCGTCTAGTTGTCCCTGACACAGGTAAAGCATTCGTTCTCTGGTTATGATCATTTTAGCATGTCCATTACGTTATATTCCGTCCGGTTAATTTCTGAAGGTTTACTAATTAATTTAAATAGCGATAAGGCAACTGTTTCGGGATCCAATAGCTGGTTTTTTTCTTTTAATTCTTTAAATTTCTCTACATTTTTAAATGTCTTCGCCTTTTGTTTGCGTATAGTTTCCTGCATCTGCGTGTCCATCACTCCGGGATAAAAAGAAAAAGTTTTGAAATTTCCCGATCCTGAAAACTCCAGATTTAAACACTCGGTAAACATTTTTAGTCCGGCTTTCATTGTGCAGTAAATCGACCAATTAATTAGGGGGCGAAGCGCCGCTCCTGAACTGATATTACAAATAGTCACTTGTAATGATTTATTTAAAAACTTTTGCAAGACCCATTTCGAAATCAGCATTGGGGAATGCAAATTCAATCGGTACGATAATGCCATTTCTTTTTCTTTAAGTTTATCGATAAAATTAATTGGCATAACCGTTGCCGCATTGTTCACCAAAATCACTTGATCATTTTTAAACGATATTTTTTTTACGGACAAAAACTGATTTAGTTTCGCAAAAGGGTCCTTTTCCGAGGATAAATCCCATTTAAAAAAGTAAAATTTAGAATTATTAATTTTATTTGTTCTAGCAATCCCTATTACGGAATAGCCATCATCTAAAAAGAGATTCGCAAGGGACATTCCTAAACCGCGGGAGGTACCAGTAATAATGGCTACTTTTTTCATTATGTTAGGATACAATAAATAGAAATCAGGGGAAACATTAAATTCTATGGATTCCGCTATTAAAGTCGAAATTTACAATGTACTGTCCTTTTTTAAACGAGGTGAACATGAAAAACATTTCTTTTTTGATCCTTATCTTATTCGGGCCTTCAGCATTTTCCGAAACGGTACCAAAATTACAGCTGGCCCATCGAATAGAAGTAGAGCCTGATTTTTCGGGTAATGTAAAGTTAATGGTCTGTGATTTTTGGGAATGTAAAACCTTAGGGAAAGACAGCTACAGCCGTGAGGAGATGCAAAAAATTTCTGCCAAAAATAAGTCTGGGGACCCCTCTTTACAGATAATTCTACGTTCCTCTGTGGCTACAAAACGTCCGCAAACTTTTGCCTTATTAAGTGGACCTTATGATAAGGGTGGAAAAAAGATGAATGCCGCAATCGGATACGGAGGATCGTCCTTTGCATTTATGTTTCCACTACGAGACAAGAATTCTAAAAAAGAGTCGGATTATATCTTAGAACTTAATAAAGAAGTTTCCACAAATTTCCGTTTCTTGGAAAGTAAAACAACAGTCAAAAGTTTAAAAGAAAATTTAGAGAAACTCCTGAAAAGTAAGTAACGCCAGACGGGCCCTTCGGCCCGTTATACACCAACAAATTCCCCAGACATCCGACAGGCCACGGTTCCATCTTTTAAAACAATTTCACTGGTTAACATAATTCTTGCGCGTTTTTTCTTGGCGTAGGTCTTAAAAAAATTCTCGCATAGTTTTGGATCTGGTATGCGCGCAATAGCATGAAGTTCCTCTTCAACGGGCTTTAGAAACTGCATGGATGTCGTTTTTAGCAGGACGTGGCCAGTGCCGTTCATCATTACAAATAGCCGACAGTAACCTGCAAGAATCATCAACGTACTAAGAGATCCTCCGAAAGCAGTTCCAATATGGTTGTGATTGGGTTCCAAGGGGCTAGTCAATTCAACTGAAGTTTCATCAGATTTAACGACCCGAGCTCCCATGGCTTTTGCCAATGGTATTTGTGAATGCAGCAGTTTTTCCAGATTTAAATAATCCATCTATTCTCGAGATGCTTTTTTTGGAGCCGATTTTTTGTTTACTTCGAAAAACTCTAAAGCAACTAGAATTAAGAATAAGTATCGCACGACACGTGCAGGTAAAAACGCTGAGCTCACTCCTAGGGAGATTTCTTTTTCGTAGGCTTTCAATACGGCTTTTAGTTTAGCCTTGATTCGGACGTAATTGTTTTTACTGCGGAAGGTGGGTGGTTTCTTGGCCATTTTATAAGTAAGGAGCATATCCAACATTCGTTCAAATTTCGTGCTTAAAAAAAATCCAGCCGAGAAAAGTTTCCTTTTAAGATTTTCGCTGTTCATAAAGTCTCCTTTTTCATCTTTAGTTTATCAAAATCTTAGTTCTAAAGCACTCTTCGTTTCATTGCTATTTAGCAGGTACAGAGCCGTATTTGACCGCGATTTCTTTGCTGGCGCCCGATTTGTTTTCAACGCAAACCTCTTCTTCCCGATTCTGGGGGTCAATGGTTTTTTCGCAGTCACTAAGTACTTCAAAATCACAAGACCCATTGCCGGATTGATACAACCGGCAAAAAGGTTTTCGTCCAACCGGTGAATACATTGTGAATTTTATTTTTTTCGGAGAATCGGTTCCGATAAAAGAAGTATCGGCAGGTTCGAAGTACCGAGGTTTCACTGTTTTTTTAAAAACAGCAGCATTGCGCGGAAAACGCGAAGCTTGCGAAGTACCGATATCCGTTTTATTTCGATCCAATGAAATCATTTTTATAAAATGATTTTCCAAGGTAAAAACCGCGAAATATTCGCTATCATCTGAACTTTCGATACATTTACCATCCTCAAAACAAGTTTGCGAATACGGCGGTATCAGAAAAAGTTCGTCCCATTCTGGTTCTGTGTGAATGATTCTAAAATCCAAGGACTTTCCATCGGGACTTAAGATTTTGGCGACTTCCCGAGATTCAATCAAACTTCCAGGATAACAACAAACGATGATGATCGGGATGAGGAGTTCTGGAATCAGATAGGCCATCCATTTTCCCTTTGGGTTTGGCCAGCCACGTTTCCAAACAGAAACGATCCGACCCAAACCGCCCAGAAAAATTTGAAATGCCAGAATGAAAACAAGAGTTTTTTCCTTAATTAAAAAAGTGGCTATGTATAATCCCGCTATGCCCGCGCAAAAATAAACTCCCGCCATAAACCGGTGGATGTTATCCTGCGCCGGCGTGCCTTCGGGTCGGCCCTTAATAAATTGAAAGGCACCGCCTAAAACCGCAATGACTCCAACAAAATACAGGCAAAGACTTACGACCAGCGTATTAATAAGGTTTTCCATCAGCTGAGTTTAGAAGGTGAATTTCTGTTTAGCCAATCTTTTTTTAATAATCCGTAGACCACTTGGTTCACGGCATTACCCTGATTAATATAGTGTTCACGAAAAAAACCTTCCTTTAGATAACCACATTTATCTAATACCCGAAGCGAACCGATATTGCCTTCGGCGACCGAAGCGCTTAGCTTTCGCAGCGGAGTTTGTTCGAATATCATTTGTGTCCATAGATGTAAGGCACTTGTCGCGATCCCACGGCCATGATGCGTTTCGCCCAACATGTAACCAATTTCAGCAGTCATCATCATCGCGTTGATTTCTGAAAGGGAAACGGTACCAACGATTTCACCATCAGAAGCAATAAACCACCGATAGGTGGCTTTTTCTTCGAAGGGTTGCAGCGATTTTAGGCTTCTGGATAGACCCTCGCGCAACTCATCTAATGTTCTATTTTTGACAGGATTATATTTTAATGTTTTAGGCTCGTTGCGCCACTGGTGCAGCAATTCGGCATACTTCAAGTCTGGTGGTATAATGGAAATTAACATTTTCCTGACGTTGCTTTCTGAATCATCTTCGAATAGTTTCTCCCCATTAACCAGGGAGTAGATTATGTTTAAGAAGATTTCGGTTTTGTTAGTATTTACCTTACTAGTGGTCCAAGGTGAAGCGAAAGATTCTGCAACTTCCAAAGAAAAAATTCTTAAAATCGGTCTGCCGCAAGATTTCGATTCCTTGAATCAATTAATAACCAGCATGCTTGCCAGCACTTATGTTTATAATATGGCCAGTCGCAAATTAGTTACTTTAGATGAAAAAATGGTTTGGCAGCCGCAAATGGCTGAACAAATTCCATCGCTTAAAAATAAAATGGCCGAAATCATAACTGTTAACGGCATTAAAAAAGTTAAGGCCACTTGGAAACTTAAAAATAATGCAGTCTGGGGAGACGGACAGCCCGTCACTTGTGAAGATATGGCTTTTTCGAAGCTAGTAGGTTCGGATAAAAATATTGCGGTTGCAAACAGAGATGCTTACGATCAAGTTGAAAAAGTAGAATGTTTCACCGATGACAATAAAAAGGCCGTCGTAACGTATGTAACTGACCGTTGGGATTTTTTCCGTATGTATCAGTTTTATATTTTACCGCAGCATTTAGAAAATCCTATTTATCAACAATTCAAAGGACAAAAAGAAGGTTACGAGAAAAATACTCTTTATGTAAAGGACCCTACAAACCCTGGCATTTATAATGGTCCATTTTTGATTTCGGAATTTAAACCCAGCAGTCATTTGATTCTTACGAAGAATCCAAAGTTTTATGGCGAAGCACCGAAAATAGATAAAATTCAAATTAAAATTATTGCTAATTCTTCCAGTATCGAACCCGCTATTCTGAGTGGCGATATTGATATGGTTGCGAATGTTGGCTACTCATTTGACCTAGCGCAAATTTTCGAAAAGAAAGTTTTGGCCGACAAGTTAGACTACAAAGTTCACTTTGCGCAGTCGTTCACTTACGAACACATCGACTTTAATTTAGATAATGCTATTTTAAAAAATCGAGTTGTTCGGGAAGCGATTTTGATGTCATTAGATCGCGATCTTTTGGTGAACTCGATGTTTGATAACAAACAAAAGGTAGCCGACCATTTTATTGTTCCACGTGATCCCTGGAGTAAAGTGATTGCTAAGAAAATTCATGCTAAACATTTTGCCCGAAAAGAAGCCGAAAAAATGTTAGACAAAGAGGGCTGGATCAAAAATGAAACAGATGGTTATCGTTACAAAGATGGACAGAAGATGACCATTGTATTTGCAACAACAGCTGGAAATAAACTGCGCGAAACAGTTGCCGCGTTTATTCAAGATCAAATGAAAAAAGTAGGAATCGAAATCGTAATGAAGAATGTTCCACCAAGAGTCTTTTTTGGTGAAGTCATGAAAGATCGTAAATTCGAAGGAATGGCGATGTACGCGTGGACGTTCCTTCCTGAAAATCCACCGGGACTTTTTTACAATAGCAAAAATATTCCCAATTCTTCAAACGGATTCGCCGGAAGAAATTATCCGGGTTGGAAAAACGATTTGGTGGATAAATCCAGCACCGAATTAGAAACTGAAAATAATCCAATAAAAAGAAGCGAATTAATTTCGAAGATTGTTGCAGGTTATGTTACTGACCATCCTACGTTACCGCTGTATTACCGCGCCGACGTCTCGATAGTGCCAGCAAATTTAAAGGGATACGCGCCAACGGGACATCAACAAACCGAGACTAACTTTGTTGAAATGTGGAGTCTGTAGTAGCAAGTGTTAATTCTATAAGGCCGCATGGATAGTCTTTGCATCTTCGTTTTGTAGGATTACGATGACCTAAAGTTTCGTGATAAAAATGGAGATGTGTATGCGTCTTTTCGAACGTCGTGTTTTTCTAGGTTTTGTTATCACCATAGAAGTAGATCGCTGGATTAAGGATCGTTTTGCTCAATAAATTCAGCGAAAGATATCTTAAGATTTTAGGTGTGTCTTTTAATAAACCCGACAAAGAAACTTTACAGATCTTAGTAAAAGCACAGCAGCAGAAGGTACCTTACGAAAATGTCTCTAAGTTAATATTTCTGCGATCAGGCCGAATTGGAATACCGACTTATGAAGAATTTGTTTTTAATTTAGAAAACTACCGTTTTGGTGGAACCTGTTTTGTTCAGAACGGATACTTTTCACAGTTATTAAACGATTTGGGCTTCGAGGCCTATATCGTTGCTTCTGATACCGATAAAGAAAAAAATGCTCACGCCGCAATTCGCGTAAAATTTAACGAGGAACAATTTATAATTGATTTAGGGTTGTTCTCGACATTTTCAGGAATTTTTCCATTAATACCAGGGACAGTGGTTGAACTGGATATTCGCAGCATGCTTTATCGGTTTACTGCATTGCCGGAAAACCTGTCGTACCAAATTGATATTTTTAGAAATGGAAACTTAAGTCGTAGTCACCGAAGCAATGGAAAACCGCATAATTTAGAATCTTTTTCTGAAGTGATAAAAGCAACTTTTAAAAAAGATGCTATTTTTATGAAGACGATAGTGACCCACCTAGTTTTTGACCAGGGGCCAGCCGCTCTTTGGGGAAAAGTAATGTATGTTACAAAAGGGAAAAATATTGAACGGTTCGAATTTAAAAATTTAGATGAACTTGTCGAAGTCTACCAAACCCAGTTTAACCTTCCCAAATACCCCATTCGAGACGCTGTCGAAATTTTGCAAAAACAAAACGGAGTGAATTTGTTTCATGGTGTCTAATTGTCTATTTAGTGGTTAGGCACAGCGGTTGCAATTCGAGATACCCGGGAAAAAGAAATCATTTACGGGGGAGTAAAAAATGAAAAAGTTATTACCATTGTTAGCGCCGCTAGCATTTATTATCGGCTGTGATCCTATTACAGGAAGTATCAATTTAGTTCGTCCTTTAACTTATATGAATGTTCAAAATTCAGCTAACTGTCATGGCGAATCTTGGGATCCAAGTTGTGATCAGCCTTCTCAAGTGACTATTAGTAAAATGGGTACTCACGACTTAAAGATTGATCAAATTGGTAAAAGCACTTTGCAAATTACAGTTAAGGTCGATAAAAAAAGACACGTCATTCAATTAGACACCCGCAAAAAGAAAGTTCCGGATAACGGTGTATTTTCTTTGGTTGCCAGTGAATCAGGTCAACCTTTTGATGTGGTTGCGAACTTACGTACTACTGTTACCGATGGTCCAATGATCCATGATAATTTCCGTTGTGAAGTTCGTAATAGTGAACCAGAGCATTGCGTAGTAACACAGACGCCACCGACCAATCCGAATAACATTCGCCATTGCGTTTCAAGAGTGAGCGTTTACGTAGGTGATCAAGATCAAGATTACTTTAACCGCACTACTCGCACTGACTTAGTTGGTCGTATCGTTCAATCTTCTTTAGAGTTGGCAAATATGAGTGGATCGCGCCAGTCGACACAAAAAATCGTAACTTACGATTCAGGTTGTAAAAACACTTTCTTTTCAACCGTGGAAGAATCTTGGCACGATGAAGATGTTCCAAAGGGAAATACTATCGATGTTATTCCTGGTACCGGCGGTGGATTCGGTCAACCTTAAGACCTGTATCTGGAACTATAAAGTAAAAAAATCTAGATTAAAGCAAAAGACCTCTTCGGGAACGGAGGGGTCGCTGAATTTGCGCGACTTTGAAATCATCTGTACTAAGAACTCTTTTAATTTAAAGGCATCTTCACCTGTCATGGACACTACCGATGTGTAGTGAAGCGAATCATCTTCGTCTTTCTGGACGTTTAAGATCGCGCGGTTACGCCAATGCATATGATTCATTTCCGTCATCAGGGAATCTTTGGCTAAATGTGAAGCCCCCTTACTGTATTTCCAGCGGTCTTGTTCGAATTGGACTAATCCATATTTTTGCAAAGTTTCCAGACAACCTTTGATCTTCATTGCGGGAAGGTTTAGGCGTTCGGATAAGGCTTTGATGGTTTGTAAGTTTGGTGTGCTAGTGGCAATGTGTATGGCCAACCAGTACCAGGAAGAATAGTAGAATTTTTCCACTTCCTTACTGATTTTTGTTTGAGCGGGCATCCGATTCACCAGTTGGTTCTGCGCGGTTCGTATTTGTAGTAATTTTTTTTCTAGTATTTTTTTTAAGGTCGGCGTTGAAGCCCGACCTAGCAAGACTAAATTTAAAAAGTATTCAGTTTCTAATTCCGAAAGTTCTAAATGTTCCGCCATGCCGGCGGCATGATCAGGAAGTAATTCGGCCTTGCCCGTCAGCGTCTGGGATAGATAAGAGGGCTGACATCCTGCCGCTTTGGCCAAGGCAGCCTGGAAACCGCGTTGGGCCTTGTTTTCGCCAATGACCGCCTTTAAGAAATCTTTATAAGTTAAATACTGGAACAATGACATACACTTATCTTCCTTTACCAGATCGTTTATAATAAATAATCTAATATGGTTATTAAATTATAATAATGATATTTGCAAGTTCATAAAACAGTGGCATAACTGTGACATACAAACGGGAGTCTTTATGAGAAATGCTTTACTACTAATTACTTTTTTAATTTCTTCAATTTCTTTTGCTGGTCCTAATGGTTCAGGCGGCGGTGGTGGTGGTCAGTTTCAGCTTTCTTCGGGATATACTCCGGGACAGTTCGACGTATCGATTTTCAGCGAAAAGATCGGTATCATCGGCACGGTTCTGAAATATTACGTGATAGCAGGTGCAGTTAAAAAAGAAGCCAACTATTTTTCTTATTATGAAATTCCGGGCCAAACTGATAGCGCGATTATAGAAAATAAATCGATGCCTGATATGGAAGGAAATTTGACTCCGCCAGAGCCAAAGGAAGAAATGCAGTTAAATTTTAAATTTGCCTATGCGGATTTGGTTCGAATGAACAGTGGTGCCGGTGAAGAAATGCAAGTGACTTCGGTCGAATTTAAAGGTCCATTTGCAGACATGTTATATGCAGCGATGGAAAAAGGCGGCGCAAAATTTTACGCCCAATACCTGGATAACCATAGCCAAGTAATTGGCTACGAATTTCGCGACGAAAACCTTTCTTGCAGCAAAAATACCGCTTTCACGTGGTGCGAGTTTAATTTTGTTGTAAATCTAAAATAAATTGAATCCATTGAACGCGGAAAAAACTAAAGGCAAAAGGAAAACGCAAGACCCTTGTGAAGGTTGTTTTTTGCACCGTAGATTATGTATCTGTGATTTTTTTCCATCGTTGGCTTTAAAAACAAAAGTAAGTTTAATTATTCATGCCAAAGAATTGAAACGGACTACTAATACGGGCATGTTGGCCGTAAAATCCTTAACCAACAGTGAAGTTTTTGTTCGCGGGATTAAAGAAAGTCCGCTGGATTTTCAGGCGGTACTAGATCCTTCTTATCGTTCCGTTTTGTTTTTCCCCAGCGAAAGCGCGGTTGCTTTAAATCCAGAGTTTATTGGACAGTCCCGAAAACCAATTCAATTGTTAGTGCCTGATGGTAATTGGCGCCAAGCCAGTAAAATTCATTATCGATATGGCGAACTGGAAAACCTGCCTCGAGTCATGATCAAAGCGCACAATCAGTCCACTGAACATCTTCGTAAGGAATCCAGTCCAGAGGGAATGGCAACGTTGCAGGCCATCGCATATGCGATGGGTGCGATTGAAGGGGAATCAGTGCAAAAAGCACTTTTAGATTTGTATCAGTTGAAATTGACTCGTACTCTTCAGGGTAGAGGAAAAGGAATCGATGATGATTTACGTTGATGCCGACGGATGCCCAGTTAAGGACGAAATCTATAAAGTCGCCGAACGATTAAATGTGGAAGTGGTTGTGGTTGCGAACAAGGGATTAAATATTCCGCCCAATCCATTGTTTAAAATGAAAGTGGTATCCGGAAGTTTCGATGCTGCTGATGATTGGATTGTAGAACAAATCACTCCCAAAGATCTAGTGGTAACGGCCGATATTCTTCTGGCCGATCGTTGTATAAAAAAACAAGCCAGGGCGCTGGGGCACAAAGGCCATGAATTTACGGAAGATAATATTGGTTCGGCCGTCGCGAATCGTGAATTAATGCAAAACCTAAGACATTTTGGCGAAATTAAAGGGGGCCCGGCACCGATGGATAAAAAAGCGAAGTCGCAGTTCCTGGCAAAGTTAGATCAAATTCTACACGCACTAAAAAGGCTGTAATTTATTTGCAGGAAAATTCAACGAAGTTGTACATTGCGGTATTTCCACGCGAACCTCCGATAAAAATCGAACTTCCCGCACCGACCCCAAAGTCGGTTCCTAAACCAGTGCTGGTTCCGGTCTCATCCTTTGCCTGGTATTCTTTTGTGATTTCATAATCGCCGCCGCAAAAACTGAGCGCTTGTTTTTTTAATTCTTCCCGATGTTTTGCTTCGGTGTCAACGCTGGATGAAGGCGAGTATCTAACTACTGCCTTTTTTTGCGGAGTTAAATCTTTACGAACGAATTCTACTGTTGTGCAAGCGAAGAGAAAGAAGGTCGAAAAAAATAGTAAAGACAAATTTAAAGTAACAAGCTTAAAATGGCTACGACGTTTTTCCATATTATAGACGCCAGCAAAACGCATTCCGCCAATCAGATCGCCTTGGTTTTAGGAGGTAATTTGCGAAGACCTTATTTGCCCCATGGCAGGGAATTCCAATAGCTCCGAGTAGATATTATTTCTACTAAAAACTAAAGTTTTTAACTTCGTTGCAAATTTGATTTTCGGGTTTATCAAAA
>JAYVAZ010000170.1:0-11611 GCA_043750675.1 Pseudobdellovibrionaceae bacterium
ACATCGATCATTTCGATATGTTAAATGAGAAACCGTTGAAGCTATTAATGAACGGTTGCCGTAGCAACCTAGACAAAGATCTTGGTTTTTCAATCAAAAGCGTCTGCAAAAAGTATTACGATTTGAATATTGAATTTATTGGATCCGTTGATTTTGACAACGCCGTTTGGCAGTCTGTAAGAAATCGCGAACCAGTTTTAATTGAAAAACCCTTCACGCCACTAGCGGGTCAATTTCTTTCAATAACAAAAGATTTAATTACTCCAGAAATTCATGCAAATTTATTTAAAGAAGTGGTATGATTTTCGTGAATGGAACAAAACAGATTTAACTACTACGATATCCTAGAAGTCAGCCCTCACTGCCAACAGCATGAAATAACAACAGCTTATGAACGTGCCCGTCTTACCTACTCTGGGGAAAATCCAGCCATTTACACTATGTTTACTGATATTGAGGCACGGGAATTACTTAAATTAATCGAAGAAGCTTATTCTGTTTTGGGAAATAAAACTTTAAGAAATCTTTATGACGAAAAAATGAATCAAACTTTTGTTCAAAAGGATGATGTTTCTTTTGAAAACTTAAAGCACGCAAGTAAATTGCAAAGTACAGAACTTCCTAAAAAATCAAATACCTTAAGAGTGGCTTACACTAAAAATGATGATTTCGAACAAGAAATTGTAAAAACTGAAACTTGGAATGGTGCTGCTCTTAAAAAAGTTCGTGAATACAAAGCCTACACAATTGAACGATTAAGCGAAATAACCAAGATTAGTTCGTATTACATTAACGCCATTGAACGTGGTGATCCATCTGCGCTACCGGCAACCGTATTCGTTAGAGGGTATGTGGGCCAAATCGCAAAGACCTTGGGACTTGAGGAAAAGAAAGTCTGCGACACTTATATGAAAACCTTCAAAGAATCTCTTGGAAAATAGAAAAATAAATAAAGTAGAAATCCTGTTAGAAATGACTGAATGCCGAATTGATAAGGCTCTTTCATTTTTACCCGCTATCGGAACTCGGTCGCGCGCAGCCGCCCTTTTGGAACTAAAAAAAGTATGGGTAAATTCGGAACATCCTAAATCCAGCTATCAGCTGCGTTCAAATGATATCTTAGAAATTGAATTCCCCGAACCGCAGCTATCCAGTGGCGTATTAATTCCGATGGAAATGAAACTAGATATCTTATTTGAAGATAATGATATTTTAGTCGTTAACAAGCCCGCAGGATTAGTTATGCATCCCGCTGCCGGTCACAGCCAAGATACTTTGGTAAATGCTTTGTTAGCTCATACCAAAAACTTATCAATGAAGTTCGGCGAAAACAGACCCGGAATAGTTCACCGTTTAGATCGCGACACAAGTGGCGTTTTAGTCGTTGCAAAAAATGATTTCGCACACGAAAATCTGGCCCAGCAATTCAAAGAACGTTCAATACATCGAATTTATTTTGCTTTAGTTATTGGGAGAATGAAAACGATCAAAGGGAAAATTGAAAGTACTTTGGCCAGACACCCTACCGATCGTAAACGCTATGCTTCGGTGAAGCCAACGACTAAAAAGCAACCCGCGGAAATTGGCAAACACGCTGTCACCCATTTTGAAGTTCTAAAAAATGGGCACGAACTATCCTATTTAAAATTGAAATTAGAGACGGGAAGAACGCATCAGATTCGTGTTCATCTTAGTGAAAATGCCTGTCCCGTTGCTGCCGACGAACTGTACGGCGGATTAAGAAAAATTAAATCCGTAAAAAACAATAAAGACAAAGAAATTTTGCTTCAGTTTCCCCGATTTGCCTTACACGCTGCCGAACTGGGATTTCTTCACCCCTCGACAAAAAAAGAACTCTTTTTTAAAGTCGAGTGGCCGGAAGATCTAAAAAGTAAAATTCAGGCGTTAGGCTTTTTATGATCCTGCTAAAGAATCCCACACTAACTACCAATGAATCCCTACATTTGAAACAAGATAAGTTCGAAATATTCTTTGGCAATAAAAAGGACGACGGCAAGGAATACCTAACTGGAATTGAAAGCTATCGAATTAATCAGGTTCACGAAGATCAGTTTGTTATCTGGGATTCCCGATTTCCCTTTAATGAAAGCCCGCTTGCCAGGGCTGATGCGCATTTGACTCAACAAAAGAAAACCGCCTTAAGAATCCGTTCTGCCGATTGTTTGCCGATTTTAATTTATGATAAGAATTTTGAAATGATCGTCGCTATTCACGCCGGTTGGCGAGGCGTTCAAAACAAGATCACATCGAAATTAGTTGCTAAAATGTTCGAAATGGGATGTAAAGCCGAAGGGTTGCAGTTTTTTATTGGGCCGCATATTCAGCAAAAAAGTTTCGAAATTGAAACCGATCTGGCGACGAAAATTATTGGAGCTTCCGCTTCTGAAAAAATCGATCAACACCAGCGCATTTTAATTGATTCAAATGGGCCAAAATGCCATTTGAATTTATCGAAAATTTTAACCATTGACCTCGCTGAACTAGGAATTACCGAATCGCAAATTTGGATTTCAGAAATCGATACGTTTGAAAATCAGAATTTCCATTCCTACCGTAGAGACCATATTAAAGGTCAAAATCAGTTCAGCTGGATTTTTTTAAAATAATAAAAGCCGTTGATAATGGCAAAAATTAAAATAGCACAAGTAACTAACTCATTACTGTCGACAACAGAGATGGTGACTCAGAAATGAGTCACATTAGATGGTGGCCCACCTATGGGCCATTCGCAAGTGGTGGCTTGGGACGGAATTGAACCGCCGACACAAGGATTTTCAGTCCTCTGCTCTACCAACTGAGCTACCAAGCCATTTGTTAACTTGTGGTCGCAAGGTTGCAACCAAGTCAAAATGAAAGACAATAGTTACTATTTAAGTAAAAAGGGGTCAACAAGGCTTATCAAAAAAATGGATTTTTATTTAGGCACTTTAAGGTAGATTCTATACCTTACTAAATGCAAATTTCAGGTCCTCAAGCAGATCATCTATATCTTCAATACCAACACTTAATCTGATTAAAGAGTCATCAATTCCTAGTTTTTTACGATTCTCCAGCGGAACGCTAGCGTGCGTCATAATGGCTGGATGCTCTACCAGCGATTCAACGCCGCCAAGGCTCTCTGCCAATGCAAAAATCTGTACGTTTTCTAAGAAAGATCGTGCTTCTGGTAAACCACCTTTAATAAAAAAGGTAATCATTCCGCCCATACCGAACATTTGTTTTTTTGCTAATTCAAACTGGGGATGTGATTTTAATCCAGGATAAAGAACTTTAGAAACTTTCGGATTCCCGCTTAAAAACTCGGCAACTTTGAACGCATTCTCTTGATGAGCCTTCATTCTTAAACCCAAAGTCTTTAAGCTGCGTAAACATAGGAATGAATCAAATGCGCCTTGAATTCCGCCCATTGAGTTACTTAAAAAAGCAATTTTTTCAGCCAACGTATCTGAAGAAGTAATGGCAACTCCTCCGATCACATCGCTATGGCCACCAAGGTATTTTGTAGCCGAGTGAACAACTACGTCAGCGCCTAATTCCAATGGTCTTTGGAAATAAGGACTCATAAATGTATTATCAACAAAAACCAAAACATTCTTTTTATGTGCAATTTCGGAAATTTTTTGAATATCCACTAACTTTAATGTTGGGTTGGTTGGAGTTTCCAACCAGACCATCTTTGTATTGGGCTGAATTGCATTTTCAAAATTCGCTATATTAGTTAAGTCGACATAAGAAAATAACATTCCATCATTTTTTAAGACCTTATCAAAAAGTCGGAAAGTGCCCCCGTACATATCGTCGCCAGCAATAATATGATCACCTTGTTTGAACATGTGCAGTAATGTAGTCGCGGCAGCACAACCAGAAGCAAATGCAAATCCATGTTTTCCGGATTCCAGTGCCGCTATACAATCTTCATAGGCTTTTCTAGTAGGATTATGAGTTCGACTATATTCCCAACCCTTATGAACTCCTGGTGATTCTTGCACATAGGTGGAGGTTAGGTATACCGGAGTCATGATTGCTCCGGTAGTTGGGTCGGGCCTCTGCCCTGCATGGATAGACTTTGTGTTAAATCCTACTTTTTGATTGTCATTGTTTTTCATACAAAACCATTTTCTTTCATCCATTGGTCGTTATAAGCCTTACTTAGGTAGGCCCTTCCATTATCAGGAAATAATATTAGGAAGTTTGAAGGCTTTTTAACTTTTTTTGAATATTCAATCGCCGCACATAAGGCCATCGCCGAAGAAGGACCTACGGCGATCCCCTCTTCTGAAATAATTCTTCTGGTCATAGGAAACGACTGCTGATCAGAAATCTGAACAACGTCATCCATGTATTTGAAATGCACATTATCTGGTAGCATATCTTCGCCCACGCCCTCTACCTTGTAAGAGGAAGGCGGAGTTCTTACTTCTTTATAATAAAAAAGATCGCTTAAAATAGACCCTACTGGATCTGCAAGGATCACTTTCACATTTGGATTTTTTTCTTTTAAATAACGACCCACACCCGAGACCGTTCCACCAGTTCCAGCTCCGCCTACCAAGAAATCTAATTCAGCACCCATTTGATTCCAGATTTCAGGACCTGTTGTCAGATAGTGTTGTTCGGCATTATCAGGATTGTGATACTGATTTGAATAAAATGAGTCCGGCGTTTCCTTTGCAACTTTTTTAGAAACTGCAATGTAGTGATTAGGATCATCGACTTCAACATTAGTAGGAGTGACGATTACTTTTGCGCCGTAAGCACGCAAAGAAGCGCGCTTTTCTTCGCTCATCTTGTCCGGCATTACAAATATACACTTGTAACCTTTAACAGCGGCGACCATCGCTAAACCTAAACCCGTATTTCCAGCGGTAGCCTCTACAATAGTTCCACCTGGCTTTAATTGCCCTCTTTTTTCGGCTTGTTCAACGATAGCAATTGCTAAACGATCTTTAATACTACCACCTGGATTCATATATTCGATTTTACCCCAGAAGGTATGTTCCGAGCCCTTAGCGATTTTATTTAATTTTACTATTGGAGTATTTCCGATGGTCTCTAGAATATTTTGATAAGTTTTTAGCATAGCTCTTTTGCCTTTGTTTGGTTCACAACGTCTAGCACATACGACATTAAATGAACAGGATCCTTCGAATAAGGAATTTTCAATTCGCTTGATAACGTCTTTATAGCATTATTATCAGGCTTTTCTTTCAAAAGCTCGTCAACTAAGGCTTTTAGGTTCTCTTCTTTTTTATTTTTTGCGTTTTTCATTACCTAAATTTATATTTTCGAAAAGTAATGAGCAACTCTATTTTTAAAGCGAATTCATGATTTGTTGAAGCAGTGGACCTAAAATGAGGAGCATAATAGCTGGAAACTGCAAAAGTAATAATGGAATCAAAAGTTTGAATGGTAAAGTTACCAAGTAATTATCTAATTCGTCATTAATCGCCAACCATAAGTCTTGTTCTAAGATAACAAGCGAAGGAAGAATGGAAGCGCCGGTTAAGCCTTTTTCTAAAAGCGTAAACAATGAGCGAAGATATCTACTGTGCGGCACTGCTTTTTGATGCGAATCGCGATTATCTTGATGATAAAGCCACCAATCCAGCAACTGGTCGGCCGTCGCATCCTGACATTCTTTACTATACTTTTCAATAAGATGGCGAACTGACTGCCCATTTTCAATTCCACTTTTAAAGAATAAAAGAAGTTTTAGAGTAGGATTTAGACCTTCCACTTATAATTCCTTCCTAAATTAAAGGTTATTAAGAATCCAATCGTAAATAGAACCGCAGAGTAAAGAAAAGTAGGATTGAATCCGAACGAATACAAAACGTAGAAGTACAAGAAAAGATAGATCAAACAGGATATCAACGCCTGTGTTTTCGCTTGTAAAGTGACTTTGCGGATCTTTTTTTCAAACAATAGATGATTCTTTAATAGGTTTTTTTTAAGTTCTAACTTTTGTAATGCGTTTACTGGTTCTGCCAAAATCGTGGCAATATCTTTAGAAACTGTTGCGATTTCTTGATTTGAAGGCTTTAAATTACGATTTTGAATCGTTGAAACCAGTTCTTGCAGAAATAACGACTTCTTTTTTACCGACATAGCATACAAGACCAAAGACGATCTCAAAGAACCATTCAATTTAGTTTCTAAAATGATCTCTTCGATAAATAAAATGGTCTCTTCTTTGTATTTCGAGTAGTTTTTTTTAAAAAAGAGCAACAATGGCAAAGTCGGAATCAGCAAAACACCGACTAAAATGGCTGAAATGACGATAAAACTCCAATGAAACAACCAAATAGAAACGAAAATGAAAAAAACTTGTGCCATTAAAATAAAATTTAATTGTTTTTGGCTGAAAAAATTCAATTCAGACATCCATAGATAAGTTCGTAAGATGAAATAGACTCCGAAAATTGAAAAAATGATTGAAATAAACATACGAAGACCTCTTTTTACCTAAAAAGTGCAAAAAAAATGTTATTGAAAAAAAAATATATTGACGGGAGATGTCGAATTGGGAAAACTAAATGTAATTAGTTCTTCTTTTGAAGAAAAGTTTTTAAGAGAAGAGAAACAACAACTTTGCACCTATATGGAGGCGCGCAATGGCTAAGAAAAAAGCTACTAAAAAAGCTGCTAAGAAAGCTACTAAGAAAAAAGCTACTAAAAAGAAAAAGTAGTTCTTACTTAAGTACTGAAATTAGTACCTAAAAACCCCTCAGGCAACTGAGGGTTTTTTTTTGCTCTGGCTTAGCTGGCGATTGATGTTTATCCTAGCTCTTCAAGAAGATACGATAGATTTCCTTTAGTAGATCTAAGGATTTATGTCTGAAGTCCTTCAATAACTGGAACGATAGTTTCCGTAGAATTCTGATCTGTAGATGCTTGATCGAATACACCGCTTCGTTATCTAAAAACCCCAGATAGAAGGTCTTATTAAAAAGAGAATCGATCTTCAGATATTTCTCCGGAACTAAGATTTGCATCCGATATTTCTTATGCAAAGAGATGTTGGCCAATTTAGATCCAAATCCCTGCAAATAGGCTTTTCTCAACAGATCAAACATCTTTATGTCTATATTATGGATTAAATTTAGTTCCGTGCTTAGTCGGAATGGGACGGCAAGAAGCCGCAATCGGTTAATCATTTCGGTTTCCGAGCTGCCAAAAATGATCTCTTCATTAAAACGAAGCCCATTTTTAAACAGCGACGATCTAATAAGTAGGTTTCCACCTAATAACATATCGGTAAAGTGCCCTTCATCATAACTATTCTGCAGTATCCACGAGTTCGCTTTGAAAATGTAATACTTAGACACTAAACCCATAGTTTCATTGGCTGAATACAAGCCACCCCAAACATTATACGAAGGCTCTTGTTTTATCTTGCTGGCGGCGGTTTCAAAAAAAAATTCATCTTTAGGTAGACAATCATCATCCAAAAAGTAAATCCATTCACCTTGGCTGCGTTCAATTCCCTTATTTCGGGCTTTGTTGACACCTACAGATCCCACATGATCAAAAATAACGTTAGGTCGGTTTAACTTCACGATAAAGTTCTGCGCAGCTTCGTCAAATAGATTTGAAATAACAATGACTTGTATTGAATTCAAAAAAGACTGCGAAAGAAGGTTTTTTAGCAATAAAAAGAGATCGCTATTTCTGTTATGAGTCGGAATCACCAGCGAAAAAAAATAAGCTTTAGACGAACTCTCAACCAAAAAGTTCTCCTAAAACGTAGGCCTGATGCGTGGCCAAAACCCAAATGAACAAGTCCCATTTGGTTTTTAGACTAAGACGACGAGAGCTTTTCGCCAAAGTCACTTCAGCAAAAACAAATCCAAAATAAGAAATAATTAAAAAAACGGCTAAAGAAGTGTGAAATCCTAATAAAAGAATGAAAACCATAAACAACAATACTGGCATAAAGGCGATAATTCTAATCGAACGTGTGTCCTTCTTAAAACTCAATTTCTGGCCATATCCGTATTTAAAAACTTTTTTAATCCAACTGATTAACTTCGGCGGCGGCTCGTGGATTACCGGCGCGATCGGAGCATAAATCATCCTTATTCCTCTTTTTCGAAAAAGGTAACTTACAAAGAGATCTTCTCCTACTAACGGAAAATCGCTGCTAAACCCACCGCTGTCCAATAAGGCTTTTTTATTGTATAACGAGTTCATCGCCGGAATATGATTTACCGTTTTAATTGCCGGTGAATAACCAACTTGAACCGATAAACCCGATAGCGAATAAAAAGAAAACAAGACATCAAAAAAAGAGTCCTGTTGAACGCTGGCCAAAGAACCAAAATGAATGCCGCCGGCTGAATCCTTGTTCTGGGCTAAAAACTCGACAATTTGCGATAGCCAATCTTTGGAAATCCGACAGTCAGGATCTAAAAATAAGACCTGATCGTACCTTGACCTTTCAGCGGCTTTTTGCCGAGCTGTCCCTAAATTGTTAGATGTGTTTTTAAGGTAAAAACAATTAAAAGGAAGATCCTTTTTATTGAATTCGGCTACTATTTGACTTGTTCTATCATCATCCCCATTGTCAACGATGATCAGCTCGAAATTTACAGGAATTTGATCCTGCAATATAATATTATTTAGCAGATTTTCTAATTGGCTTTCGTTCCGGAAAGCCACGACGCAAAGGGAAATCCCGGGGTTTGTTACAGGCATTTTTTCAAACTAACATATTGCCTTGGTTTTCTCTACTTATATATAATCCTAAAAATGATTTTACCATCTAAACACGGCCTATCTAAAACTATTTGGAATCAGCATCATCGGCCGCGATTTTATTTTATGGCTTTAACCAAATCTTGTATCTCAGGATGTAGTTTCTGCGAGTTTTTAGGCTGTAAAAATCATTATGACCGTAGCATTGCCGATATAGAAAGATCTATACAAAGAGCCCACTCTGGTCGCTTTGATCGCGTTGTATTTTCGGGCTCATTCTTAAAGCATCCGCAGCAGGAAGAAATTATGCGCCTTTGCGATACGCATGGCATTCAAATCGGAATTCAAACTACATTGGAATCGATACCAAAAGAAATTCTAAGCGATTTGAAATCGATGCCTATTTTCTTAAATTTAATTGTCGGTCAAAACGAAGTGATTGATTATGAGTTTATTAAATCGCTTCTGCGCGCTTTCTCCGGATCATACATTACTTACTTGGTAAACCGGGCAACCAATTACACAAAAATGCTATCTGGTTTCCCTAAGGAATTAACTGAGTATTTATTTTTCAATTTTCCATATCGTTTATCTGCAGATAAACCTTTGTTTTCTTGCAACCAAGTGAACAAAATTTGCAAAGATATTAAGGAGTCCTTTTCAATCGTCGCCAAACCTATGATAGGTCAAGAAATTTGGGACCCTCGGGTAAATCCTATGCTTAGTTTGGAACCCAACCTAAAACCTGATTTTAATTCTGAATACGAATCGGAAAAAAAATTAATAAGTGTAGTAATACCGACGTATAATAACGAAAAATACATTCAAACGACTTTAAAAAATCTTTTTAACCAGGATATGGATAAGAAGTTTTTCGAAATCATTGTTGTAGATGATGGCAGTACTGACCAAACAAAATCCAGTATGGAAAGAATATATAACTCTATTAAAGGGACCATTAACTTTAAATATATTTACTCTCCTAGACCGGCTGCCCGCAATATGGGTGATGGCAATTTCCGTGCTGGCGTTTCACGAAATTTAGGAGTGAAGCATGCTACGGGAAAATATTTGTGCTTTTTAGATTCGGATATTGTAACCCCAAAAAACTTCCTATCAGATTTAGCAGAAAAACATAAAGAGCATGATGTTATTCAGTGCAAAAGATACGATCTTAACCGGGCCTGCTCATTAAGAGATCCCCTGTACGACGATATTACGCCTGCATCAGATATGAACGAAAAAATCGACCAATACTGGATGACCTTTTTTAAAGAAAAGGATTGGATGGCTCTTCCCCTACATTGGAAGTACACCTGCACTTATGGATTATCTATGGAGTCTTCGGTATTTAAAAATATCGGATGGTTAAGAAGGAACTTCATTTTTTATGGATTTGAGGACACTGATTTAGGCTATAGATTGGCATTAGACGGCTATAGGTTCTATCTGAATGATGTCGTGACATATCATTTGTATCATGAGAATACTCGATCAGAATTCTTTAATAACAATTACCGCAGAGAGATGTTGTTGAGCAAGACCGCAAAGATCTTTTATTTAAATATCCTGGATCCTGAGATTCACTATAATCTACGGGGGTTTATGTACGAGAGTTATTCAATGGCCTCTTGGTTTCAATTTATCGTAAAGATGCTTTATGCAAAGAAAAAAAATCTTCTTAGTCGATCATGAATAATCATAAATTCGAAAAACAAATAAATATTAATCTACTCGATCATTGTTACGACGACTGTCAATTATGTTTAGGTTTAGGCTGCGTCAGCTTTAAAACTCGGGACCTTGCATATATAGAAGAAAAAATAAATCTTGCAGTAAAACTTCAATATCAATCTGTCGTATTTCCAGTTAATGCATTTCTTCATTCCGACACTCTTTTGTTTACCGAAAAAGTATTGGCCGCAGGTCTTAAACCGGTGATGCGAGTTTTATTGCGTAAATTCAATAATCAGACTTTGAGTTTTGTACGCAAGGTTCTTGCCGCGGGTGGAGCCGTCGAAATCCTGATTGATCAGCCCGTTTCTAAAATTGCCTGGATCTATATTCAACCTTTGATCAATGGGAAAAATGATATTAGATTTACCCTAATTTTATTAAAGTCCGTCAATCACTGGGAATTAATAAAAGAGATTCCGTCCGATATCTGCGGACAATTGGAAATTTATTCTCCAGTTAATAAAGATGACAATCTTTATCTTCCAAACGATTTGCTTTTTAAAGTTTTAAAAGAACTGCAAGCAAACAAAAGCTTTAAATTCCAAGGGCATCGAAGTTTAGACATGTTTAATCAAGAAACCCCAGATAGCTTTTTTGATTTAAATATCGAGGTAGTAAATAAAAATCCAAGTAAAATGGATATCGTTAGACGATCAATTGTTATTCCCGTACACAACAATCCCGAAAATTTAGAAATCTTAATGGGCTCCCTTTCCCAGCAAAATCTAATAGATACCGAAGTAATCATAGTCAATGACGGCTGTAGTACCGCCATTACTGATGTTTTCAATAAATGGACTTATCCAAATTCTACTTTGATTAACTTCAAACGTAAATTTATTGAAACCGACGAACAAAAATTTCATCGTGCCGGTTTTGCGCGAAATATCGGTGCTATTTATAGTCAGGCTGAAGATTTACTTTTTATAGATAGTGACGTGGTGTTGCCAAAGGACTTTTTAAACGCAGCCAAAATGGATTTGGAAACTTATGACGTGGTTATGTTTCGCAAATACAAAGAAGAAATCCCCCGTTTTTGGAAAACTTTTTATAACGTTAAAAACAAGCTATGGAATCAATTCGAAAACTACTGGCAATATTTTAATACAACCTGTGTGTCGGTTAAGAAAAAACTATTTTTTCAGGCCGGTGGATT
>JAYVAZ010000171.1:0-1828 GCA_043750675.1 Pseudobdellovibrionaceae bacterium
AGTATTTTTAGAAAGACTTTTCATTTGGAAACGACCTTTGTAAATTAATTCTAGAATTATTGTATTTGCAGTTCAACCCAGAACCAGTAACAACCGGCAAAAATTACCAATAAACCCAAAATTAATTTTTTCATTTCAATTATTAAGTCATCTTCTGGGTTGAACTGCAAATACAATAATTCTAGAATTAATTTACAAAGGTCGTTTCCCAATGAAAAGTCTTTCTAAAAATACTCTGGTTTTTTTAGTCCTCGCAATAGGGATCGGATTTATATTCATCTTGAATGAACCAAAAACGGTTTGTGATGTCCAAGTCGAAAGTTTTAAAGAAGCTGAAGCCGGAAATATATTTCCGTTTAAGGGACAAAAAAGTATTCGACCACCATTGTATTTAAAATATAAAGAAACTTGTAAAAATAATTCAAGTCCAGGTAGTTGTTTAGAGTTCTTTAATTCAATTAAAAAAACGATTCGAAATTTTAATTTAGTTGAAAATAAATGTAATGAAAAATTGGCCGAGCTACCTGAAATCAGACGATCCATCAATGATGGGATCACAATTATGGCAATGCTTGCCTGGGGAGAGACTCCTCCGACGGCACAAGCCAAAGCCGGCTGGTTTGAAGTAAACGAAATCGCTTTATTTTGTTCGATAAAAAGAAAGTTTGTACAATTTTACGGTGAAGAGAACTTGACGGCCATGATGGATAAAACTTTTAAAAGTCTTCCCGGCGAAGAACTGAAGTTTATAGATGGTAAATGTATTAACTGTGAACAAAGAAAATCAGCTGATGTCGTATTTGACCGAAATCAGCTGTGGTATCGAAGTCTTTTTTCTATAAACTGTGATGCAATTTAATGTGAACGAACTTCCTCAGTTCCGACTAAATTCTGATCGCGTGAATCGGAATCTTCATCCTCATCTAAATCCATATGTTCTTCGGCGTGCTGATTTTTCTTCTTAAGGATTCGATATTTTATTCCGAGGCGAGCACGTTCTTCGGCAGTTGATTGCTTTTTATAATCGGGAAGCATATGAGTTTCTTCTTCTTCGATATGATGCTGAACCAGTTCAGCCAAAACTTTTACTTTGGCTGACCAGGTTTCTTCCGTTTCGTCATCCATCGCTGCTTCTAAGGTTTGAATGGCTAGGCTATGCTCAACTTCGCCTTCATAACCTTCTTTAGCCAAATTTTCATTTCGTTCTATAACTTTATAGAGAGCTTCTTTTTCCGCATGGGCGTGCGTAGTTAGTAATAATGAAAACTCCTCAAAGGCTTCTTTTCGTTCAGCCAATTCAGAGTCCCAATCCTTCAAAGTTTCAATTAGGCTCTTTAAAGGTTTGTGGTCATCCAATATTAACTTAATAATGTCGCCATCCGCTTCGGATTTCAGTTGCTTCATGTCCGACTTACTGGACTTTCCAATTACCGTCGAAGCCCCAGTCATTGGGTTGGCTGGTTTCTTCACGCCTAAATTTTTAGTAGCGCCGGTTTTGGCGGCGACTTTAGTTTTTGATTTCAAGTAGGGCTCCTTGCTGATTCTAAGCTGATTCTAAATTCGATGAAGACTAATTTGTTTCGTTTTTAATTTCGTTTGCTTTCGTTTTAACAGTGTCCGTTGCATTCTGTGCTTTATGTTTAAGTTTTTTTGCAACACATTCCATTTTTCCATTTACTAATTCGCAAACTTCATCTTTAGCCGCACGATAGACCTTCTTTGTTTTATCAACGGTTTTATTTTTTACCGTTTCGGCTTTTTCCATCGTCGTTTCCTCTGCGTGTAAAATAGGTGCAAAAGTGAATAATGAAGCTATAACAATCGCACT